>JAGQUY010000452.1 GCA_020438245.1 Bacteroidota bacterium | reverse complement strand
AGACGGTGCGTCTCAGAAGAGGACATCGGTGTTCTCACTACCGATGCACACTACGGATACAATCATCCGATCGGCGGTGCGGTTGCCTATCGGGATAAAATCTCCCTTTCCGGCGTCGGGTTTGACATAGCCTGCGGCAACAAAGCGGTTAGGACGAATGTGGACGCCCGCGATGTCGATATTTCCCATGTGATGGATGAAATCGTTCGACAGATCGGATTTGGTATCGGGCGGCCAAACCCGAGCCCGGTCGATCATCCCGTGTTGGATTACATTGCTCACGCAGATTTTGAACCGCAACGTTCCCTCTTGACGTTGGCCAAGGAACAGCTGGGTACCGTGGGCAGCGGCAATCATTATATAGATTTGTTTGAGGATGAAGAAAGACGGCTGTGGGTTGGCGTTCACTTCGGTTCACGGGGATTCGGGCATCGAACGACGATGGGTTTCATCGCCATGGCTCAGGGAAAACGGTTCGGAGAAAAAGTTCGTGAAGGCCCGATGGATGCGCCGCCTATTTTGTTTGACGAACGTTCGGCTTTGGGACAATCCTACCTAGCCGCCATGGCGCTTGCGGGTGAATATGCCTATGCCGGACGGAACATGGTTGTGGAAAAAGTCTTGGAAATCCTCGGGGCCACGTCACTCGAAGAAGTGCACAATCATCACAACTTTGCATGGCGGGAAAATCATTTCGGTGAATCCTATTGGGTGGTACGCAAGGGATGTACACCGGCGTTTCCCGATCAAAAAGGGTTTATCGGATCGACCATGGCTGATGTATCCGTGATTGTGGAAGGTGTGGACAGTGAGCTTTCCCGGAACGGATTGTACAGCACCGTGCATGGAGCCGGAAGAGTAATGTCCCGCACGAAAGCCGCGGGGAAAAGAAAGTTCTCCAGAGATCGCAGCGGCAATGTTGTCATGAAATCTGTCTCCCCTGGCCTGGTCGATTTCAATCAGGTTCGAAAGTCGCTTGTCAAATTGGGCATCGAATTGCGAGGAGGAGGTTCGGATGAAGCGCCCGAAGTCTATAAACGCCTTGACGACGTGCTTCATCACCACGAGGGCACCGTCAGGATTCTTCACCGCTTAAGACCCCTGGGAGTTGCAATGGCCGGATCAGATGTCTTCGATCCCTACAAAGATTGAGGCCACTCGATTTTTCCCCTACGTAATTCTTCGGATTTCGTTCGGGCGCGATCAAATCGCTTGACATCGCTAGGCCATTTTGCGACTTTCAGAAAGTTCATTCCGACCACGCTTAATAACAATTTCTTGTTCTACGAAGATCTCTATATGAGCGTTCACTGGGCATCCGATCCCGGCATGCCCGTTATCACGTGGAGAAAATTCTCTGCAACCGGCGGATTTCGCGTAGCTTTTGAACACCTGCTTGAACTAATGAAAGAACGCCAATGTCCGGTTGCCATGGCAAATTTTGAGAACATGAGTGTTCTGGATAGCGATGACCAACTTTGGTTGCGGGAAAAATGGTTACCCTTTGCCGCCGCACAAGGTCTTCGACATTTGGCCGTTATTCTGCCCTCTATATCTCTTGGGAAACTTTCCCTGATGAAAGGTCTTCGTTTTGAAGACGCTTCCCGGCTGGAAATCGCCTACTTCAATCAGAAAATCCAGTGTGAGAACTGGCTGAAGCGCATTTCCCAGATTGCCGCTGCGTAGCCGGGCCTCCCTTTTCCGGTAAATTCCCCCTGCTGCACCTTGCTGACACGATCTCGGAATGACGTTCGTCATGGCCTTATGGTCGGTTTCGAGCGATCTTTATAGACATTTTGAATTTCCGAGGAGTCACCATGAGAAAGAACACAGCCTGGGCAATTCTGTCGATCCTGATGTTATCCACTCCGACTCTTGCACAAAGAGAATCGAAAGCTGAAAGCTGGTACACCTATTGGGGGTTGGGTGCGGCCTTTCCCATGTACCCGACCGAACTGCAAAATGTGCTCGACCTCATCAAAGACCAGTCCGGCGTCAAGAACACGGCAATTGACTTCGACATGCTGGGATTTTATTGGCCCGTGATGAATCATCAGACTGCCGTCGGATTCATCATCAACGGCGGAGGGGACCGGTATGAGTATCATGGCGAATGGTTTCAGATCAATCAATACCTCTACGGGTTGAGCGCCATGCATTTTCCGGGACATACTATCGGTCAGGGGTTGTTTGTGCGTGTCGATGCGGGAATCGCCGTGATGAACATTCAGGACTCTGATGGATCGAATGAAAGCAGCGATCGCGGCACCGGTTTTCTCCTCGGAGGAGGATACGGGCTTCCGATCGCCAACGGCGGAACGCGCCTGCTTTTTAATGGAAACTATGCCTGGAAAAAGGTTGAAGGTGAAACCTACTCAAAAATCTCCTTGAACCTGGGCTTCCTTTTTTGAAGTGCGCGTGGTGATCAGGATGGTCGGTGGCGGCCGCCTGACTTAGTTCCAATCTTCCATATATCATCGAAACCTATCTGAACGGAATAGCCATGATCAATGACGGAGCCCATCGGAACAGTTTCCTGTGGCCGGGCGGCTTCGGCAATTTCAATCCTGACTTATATCTTATTATGCCCAACTTCAAAATAACCGATGAAACCACAATAATCGATACAACCCTGCTCATGGAGCCTTTGTCCTCGTATCCCTGAAGGCGCCCTTTTCTTTCACTCCGACCGGGAACCAGATCATCCCGTTCCGGTGTGCGAAGACATCGAGGCAACTCAAACATTCCGGGTTGGGAACCGGTAAGAAATTCCGATGGTCTTATGAAACCTTCCGGCCCGCGGTATGCATCCGGAGGAGTTTTGATTATTCCAGTCGAAAGAAGCTGACCAAAGCAGCTTCCCGTCAACAAGCCGGTCAGAAGGAGATAACTCCTCATACTCTTGCCCCCAACCGTTCGATGTACCCCCCAGAAGGGATAAGCAGATTAAACATGGTTCTCCGGTGTATGGTGCCCAAGTAATCTACGGCCTGATCATTAAGAACAACTTAACGGGCCATGAAAACCTCTTAACAGAATCTCCGCGGAGACAGACACCGATTCATGACACTTGAAAAGAGAATGGGAGAAAAGGTCAGATCAGAATCGGATGATGGCGTCGTCGGAGACGGAAACCCAAGAGGCGAGTTGGAGACGGGAAAAATCTTCGGGGGAAATAACAATCAAAGGCAAGGTGATCGAGTATAGTTCGTCGGCAACCACGGAAGCCAAGGCGAAGAAGAAATCGGTTTGAGTTGTCAGGATACCTGCGGGTGCGGTTCCCGCACGGATAGATTCAAGCAGAACGGCGGTTGTTGTCGAAGATCCGCGGGTAAATGGGACCGCCAATATTTTTCCCTTCGCTATTTGACCGCTGAGGGAATGCCGACGATCAATAATCTCCCCTGTCTTCCAATCGTACCCGCCCCAAAACGACAAGGGTTGATCTGCGGCCAACAGTTTTCCTTCCGCGGCACCGGGTATCACCGCCCGACCCTGAATTTTTAGAGCCATGCAGATTCATCCCGAATAATTTTACCTTCCACGGCAGATTGCACACAGTCTTCAAGGCTGCCGTAGCTGATCGTCTTGTTCAAAAGACCCGGCGCGTAGTAAGAAAATTTCGCCGAGTTGGTCATTAGATTATGAATCTCTGCCGGCAGCATGGGCGACGTGAGGATGCAGGTATCCACCGTCAATTGACCGCCAAAGTCTTCTATGATCTTCATATACCCTGCCTCCCGGGCGAGTTGGGCCATAATCCGGCTCGATGTGACCAGAAACCGTACGTTGTTGTGGCGCGTTTTCCCCCGAAGCAAAGGAGCAAGTTGTTTAAACTCTGCGAGAGAAAAATGGGGACTTCCCAAAACGACCATGTCCAGTTTGCCGGAAAATCCGTGAGTGAGGTCTTGACGAGCCGTTCGAAGTTCGTGCATACCCACCTCGTGAGTCTCTGCCGGCTGTTTGCCCTGGAACGCAGCTTCCAACGTCGGAGCCTCCGGCGTGATTCCAACCAAATGAAACATCGCCACCGCACCTGAGCAAGCCGCTCCGGCACCCAATGCCTTCAGTTGATCCTCGTTCGGTTTAACCTCAAGACCTACAACGACGGGAACCCGTCCGCCGCTGATTTTTCCCAGCCAGTGTCCAAGCACCGGATAGAAATCATCGCGCATCTGCAAGGAAGCAGGTACGTTTTTCAAATTCAGCAGGAGTTGGCCGGCCCGATTTTCGGTGAGGTGCAATCCTATGGCCGGAGCCCGGCCCGTGATCGCACAGCAAACGTCAAACAAATCAGGATATCTTTCGGTTCTTGCCCCGATTACCGAGTTGGCGAAAACAATGGCATTCGATTCCCCCCAAGCAATTTGCTGTCCAAACTTGGGTTTAAATTCCGTTTGGTAGGGTGCGCAGGTCCACGTGGGAACGGCGTCCATGCTTTGGTAGGCCGCCATTTGTCGTCGTGCACCGCTGGCCCAATTCGGCGGCACCGACCATTCCTGCCAGTGATGTTCGTCGACTCCGCTGACGTTCAGAGTCGTGGGGACCGCTACCTTTGCACCCAGACTGGCCAGTTTTTCGGCGTACTCGAGTCCCGCCTCGCCGATGTACACTGTACTATCAATGTGTGCCGCCTCAATGTCGAGTAAAGATTTCGCACCGGCAATTTCGGACATCCGGATGAGTATCCGCATGGCCATCTGCTTCGCCGGTCCGTGTGCACCGGCAAGCATTTCCCGGTCTTTGGCATTGAGTAATAGTTCGGTATCCTTCATGGTTCCCAATCTACGAGGAATTCTTTAAAACTCCAGTTCTCCTGCATGGAAAAATATGCAACCGATGCACTCGCCTGTCGTATCAGAAGTATCCCAAAATTCGGAGGTTCCCATGAAAACCTATTCCATCGCCGCTTTGTTTTTTCTTGCGATATCCGTGCATGCCTACGACGAAAACCGTACGCTCACCCTGGACGGAAAATCCGTCCAGTCGATTTCCATCAAGGCCGGATCCGGAACGCTCGAAGTCCGACAGGGCGACGACGAAATAAAAGTTGAGGCGGTGATTGAAGTTGACGGCGGTTGGGACGGCGACGAGGAGGCTTTTGTTCGAGAGAATGTCGAACTCACCCTGACCAGAGAAGGAGACCGAGCTGTTTTGGTGAGCAGGTTCAGAGCTCATTTCTTCGGTGGAGATTGGAAGTCAAAGCATATCAACCTGGTCGTACTCATTCCAAAAAACAAACGGGTAACCGTGGAAGACGGCTCCGGAAGTATGCGGATAAGCGGATTGCAGAACGATCTGCGAATTTCAGACGGAAGCGGCGATATTGAGATCGAAGGCATCGTCGGCAACATCGATCTGGAAGACGGTTCCGGATCGATCGAAATTGAAAACGTCACCGGAAACGTGCATGTCGAGGACGGATCGGGAGACATGACAATCCGGTCGATCAACGGGAACGTTGAAGTAAGCGACGGCTCCGGGTCTATCCGACTTGCGGATATTGAAAAAAATGTTATCATTCATGATGACGGGTCCGGGCGGGTCTCGATTTCAAATGTAAAAGGAGATGTAATCCGCCGGGACCACCACCGCGATTGGGATGACGATTAATATCCGGAGACAGTATGTTTATCTTATTTGCTTTGGTCTGCCTTGTTCAAACGCCAGGGGAATCGATCCGCAGCATCCGGGAATTCCACTCGGTAGATGACCACCTGTCCTCCTCGGGCGACTTGTCGCTGGAGCAATATCGATTTATCAAAGAAAGCGGCTTTCAACACGTGATCAATCTGCTGCCCGGCAATCAGCTGAAAGAACGTAAACACGTTGAATCGCTTGGAATGACCTACACCCAAATCCCGGTCGAGTGGACCAACCCGACAATGGATAATCTGGACGCGTTTGTGAGAAAGATGAAAGAGCTGCAGGGTTCTAAGATCTACGTACACTGTGCCGCCAATATGCGTGCATCCGCGTTCATCTTCGTCTATCGGGTAACCCAATTGGGTATCGACAAAAAAACGGCGCGCGCGCATATGGATTCCGTCTGGTTTCCGACCAAACAATGGAACACGTTTATCCGAAACGGATTAACCAAATACGGCGCCGGACCGGAGTGGAGACTGTACAGTCAGGGCGTGGAGTTTATTCGTACCAACGGTACGCAGGCTTTTTTGTCCATGAAACGATCGATCGCATACAAAATTGAAGAAAAGGAACTTTTAAACCTGGCCGATGCGACACTTGCTGAAGACGCAGATACGGCAAAAGCAATCGATCTGTACCGTTTATGCATGGATTTCTTCCCTGACGAGGAGGAGGGATATCTCAAACTCGGATCAATTCTAAGGGAGCAGCCGTCTCAACAACCGGAAGCAATCAAGGTTTACAAGGAGCTCCTCCGAAAGAAGCCGAACCACCTTTGGGCAAAACGATGTCTCGGTCAGCTCAAGGTGGATTCCTACGTCCCATACTGGTCAGGAATCGATTATCCCGTTGCAAGCTATGAATCTCTTGTCGGAACCTATGATGCAAAGGGTCATTTTGAGTTCACCTTGTCAACTTCTGGCTCCCATCTCACCTTTAAAACACCCTGGCTAAATGAGCCGATCAAAATACTTAAAGATCCGGAAAATAACTTTTTCGTCACCCGCTGGCCTTGGACCTTTGACCTGAATCCCAACTCAACCAGGGTTACCATTCATTATCCCGAAGGCGTTATCACGGGTGAACGTAAATAGCAGTCCAAAACCATACATGAATCCATACCTTGCCGGTATCGGCCTGGGGCTTGTTCTGTTTATTTCGTTTGTCACCATGGGACAGGGCCTTGGTGTATCCGGCGCCATTGCCAAAATCTCCTCAACCGCCGTGGGTAACATCCCGGTGGATCACATCCGAAACAACGAATACCTTCAGGACTACAACCTTGCACACTCGCGCACGGAGAGCTGGTGGATACTTTTTGAAGTCATCGGGCTTTTCATTGGAGGGTATGCATCCGCACGAATGGCCGGGCGGCGAAAAAAGGTCGTCATGAAAGGCGAATCCTTTCCGGTCGCTTCCAGACTCCAACTCGCTTTCTGGGGCGGACTGCTGATGGGTATCGGATCCCGGCTAGGTCGCGGTTGCACCAGCGGTCAGGCGCTTACCGGAGGCGCGTTACTCAATGCAGGTTCATGGGTATTTCTGATTGCCATATTTATCGGCGGCTACCTGATGGCCGGAATGGTCAAAAGACAATGGACGTAATGGCTCCCCTCTACAAATACCAACTATTCGGCGCAGACGTAAGCCTCCTCCTGGCCGTTTTGATCGGATTGGCCTTTGGGTTTTTTCTCGAACAGGCAGGCCTTGGAAATTCACGAAAACTGGTCGCACAGTTTTATCTCACGGATATGACGGTTTTCAAAGTCATGTTCACTGCGATTATCACGGCCATGCTGGGACTGTTCTATGCAAGTGCGACGGGCTGGGTTAATCTTGACTTGATGGATTTCACGGATACGTACCTCTTACCGCAGCTGATCGGCGGACTCATTCTTGGGGTTGGCTTCATCGTCGGCGGGTATTGTCCCGGAACGTGCTTGATCGGGATGGCGACCGGCAGTCGGGACGCAGTCTATTTCTTGACCGGATTGTTTGCGGGAGTTCTTGCGTTCGGAGAAGTTTACCCGTGGATATCATCCTGGGTAAACGGTACCGCCTTTGGCAGACTCAGTCTTCCCGCCTTCTTTGGCATCCCGTACGGTTTCATTGTAGGAAGCATCGTGCTTGCCGCCATCGCTTGCTTCTACTTGGCGGAAAAAATAGAATCCCGAATGAACGCATGACCATTCTAAAACGCATCACGCCGGTTTTTGTCACCCTGGCACTAGTCGCAATGCTTTGGCCCCGGAAAGATGCTCCGGCGCCGAAGACGTTTGATGAGGCAGACTTCGACTCCGTGGTTTCGGAAAAGATAAATTCGATTTCAGCCGTTGATCTCGCCATGTTTATTAAGAACCAATCCAATGCGTACTGGTTGATCGACTTGCGGGACTCCGTTTCCTTTGAGGAGTATCACATTCCCACCGCACTTCGCTCCCCGTTGAAATCCGTAATCTCCCTTCCAACCCGCATCAACGATCACATTTTTTTATACTGCGACCAAGAACAAGAAGCTGTCCAAGCGTACGAACTGCTGTACTTTCGTGGATACTTTAACGTTCGAATTGTTTCCGGCGGATTGAAGGCCTGGCGTTCCGAAGTCCTATTTCCCAGCAAGTCATCTATTCCAGAGAATGAACTTACCGACCGGGAATCCCTGTCAAAGTTTTTTGGCGGCAACGTGCTCGTTGAAGCGACCTCCTTGGATCAGACGGTCAAACCGGTAGAAATCAAATCAAAAGCGGCTAAATCGGGATGTTGACATACAACAGCGGCGTCATTATTGGAATTTGGCAGATAAATGAAACAACCAAATAGGCCACCGCATCAACAAGGAGGACATTGAGTATGAGGAGTCGTGTATCGAAGTTGCTGGCGTTCATGATGTTGACATACCCTCTTTTTTCGCAGACCGATATCCCTTCTTATGTGCTTGCCGGATCTTATGAACTGAAGGGCCGGATTGCCGGCTCTGAAAAGATGTTCAAGGGCAAAGTTACGATAGCCAATAACCCATTGGATAATCATGAAGTGACCCTCGAGCGAAAAATCGGAAAGAAAATGATCACCGGAAGAGGAGTCGTTGAGGGAAAAAACCTTCTGGTCGAATGGGTCGATGGAAAACAAAACTACATCGGATTGCTTTCTATCACGTTTGATAACGACTCCTATGCAATTTTTACGGGATCCATTTATGAAACCGGTGGTTTCTCAGTACCCAGTTCAGAAACCTGGTCCGTTACAGGATTGGAACCCGGCTCGGAAATAGCTCCAACCGATGGCGACGGATGGCAGCTTCTCATGGCCGAAGCTAGGGCGGCTGTCGATGGTCGCAAGGTTCTCGCAACAGCTCGGGAGATGACCCTTATCAAAAAAGAAATTCTTCCCGGAAGCTGCTGGGACTACGTCAATGCCGTTTTCGATCGGGCCGGATATCCGTATGCCAATCGTAAAACAGTTTTCAAAAGTGTAAAAAGCGGACCCTATGCGGACCTTGCCCTCGTTCAACCCGGCGACTGGCTCTACTTCATCAACCATTCCTACGGAGACATCGAACACAGTTCCATGTTTGTATCTTGGTCGGATTTCGACAGAAAGACAGGATTAATGTTGAGCTATGGCGGCGAAGGACGGCATGAGCCGGCACGCTATCTCGACTACGATCTGACTCATGTATTTATGATCATCAGGCCGTCGTCCGGGAAGTAGGTTTTTGTACAACGGTTTCACTTCTCAATCCAGCCTCTGAAAAGGCCTGAGCGTTCCTGACTAACT
>JAGQUY010000451.1 GCA_020438245.1 Bacteroidota bacterium | reverse complement strand
AGAGGATCGGCAAAGAGGACATCCTCTCCATAGGATAATGCACGGTAAAGACCCCCGCGTGTTGTGAGTACAACAGGCGTGCCGCACGCCATGGCCTCAATGGCCGTCATGCCGATGGGCTCGTAGCGGCTGGGCAGTGCGAATACATCGGCTGCCCTGTAAAAATCGGGCAACTCGTCATCCGGAATCGAGCCGGACATCGTAACATGCTTTTGAAGCCGGTTATCCCGAATTTTCTTTCGGAGCTTTGTCAACAACGTGGATCTTTTTCCTTCCGAGCCCACCGCGAGTCTCAAATGAATTTCGGGATAACGTTCCAGCGCCACTTTGAAAGCATCCAGCAACAGATCAACGCCTTTGTTCCGGGCAAGTCTTCCGACATTCGCGATGACTTTTTTTGATCCGTATCCAAGGCGCGCCCGGATCATTTGACGAGAAGCCTCGCTCACAGGGTAAAATCGGGCATCGTCGTATCCCGGCGGAATCGTACGAATTTTGTTCGTCGGTACTTTGTAATCTTCACGAACGATGTCGAGCTGCGGAGCAGAAGTAACAACCAGAATATCGCAAGTATGGTAAAGAATCGTCTCGTGACGAATTCTCTCCCTGAAATTATACAACTCTTCGAATCTCGGTTTCAGATCGGGTGCATCAACCTCCATTTGCTTTTTCTTCCAGGAGCCGACCGAATGAGGCGTGTGGACGTGGGGGATCTGGAGTACATTGGCAATGTTTTGCGCGGCAAATCCGGCGTCCCAATAGTGGCTGTTGATGAACTGATACTTCAGTTTTTTTGCTTTGACAAACCGAAGTGTACGTTCAATCCACTCGGGCAGATTGTTGATAAGAAATTCTTTGGGTATGAAGTCTGATCCGCCGCAGGGAATCCGAACGACACGAACTCCGTTGGAAACGCGATCGATTTGCGGTTGATCTGCAAAACGGCGGGTAAAAATATCGACCTGATATCCCAGCTGGGCAAGTTTCTTTGACAGTTCGAGCACGTAAACCACTTGTCCGCCGGTATCCGGAGCTCCCAATGGCGGGTTGACCGCAACATAACCATGGGTAGAAACCATGGCGATTCGGTTATTTTCGCGTTTTCGTACGGGCGTCGCTTAGAATTCCTTTGGTAAATGAAAACTTTGTCATCAGAGATGGCATAGAAAAGTGTAAATACACACAGTATAAAGTATACTTTTTCGGGCTTTTAACAAGGCCTATGAACGATAAATCGCGGGATCTACCTAGCGCTATTTGGTCATATTTTAGTCAAATTGCCGTCAATGTGATCAAGATCACACCCTGTTTTCGAGCGTACTTGTATCTTGATCTTGGTTCTTTCTTTACTTCGAATTTGTGTGCGTCGGTTAAAACTTGAATAACATCGCATTTATATAAACGAGGGAAACACTATGAAAAAGCCAATTCTCGTAATGGCTGCCTTTGCACTTGTCATTTTATGCGGGTGCGAAAACAGCAAGAAAGTTCATGTAACGCTCAGTTTTGCAGCCGAGAATGTGGACACCGCGCTCGGGAAGATGTCGGCTCCCGATGCAGTCCTTATTGATACTGCAAAGATCTTGATTACGCGAATTAAGCTGAGTGGTTCCGGGGACAGCGATTCCAACGAGGTGGAGGTCGGTCCGGTGGTCGTATATCTCGATCTGGATGGAAACGTCAACACGATTGCTGCCGCCAACATA
>JAGQUY010000450.1 GCA_020438245.1 Bacteroidota bacterium | reverse complement strand
TATTTTGTTTCCAGCCAGTTGTCGCCAACTCCCAGATCTACCTTAAGCGGAATTGACAAACGAACGGCCTGTTCCATTTCCTTTTTTACCAATTCACTCAGGCTCTGGACCTCGTCTTTGGCCGTTTCAAAAACGAGTTCGTCATGCACTTGGAGAACTATTTTGGACTTCATTCGTTTCTTGTCCATCTCGCGGTGTATTCGTATCATGGCCATCTTGATAATCTCGGCGGCAGTTCCCTGGATCGGAGTATTTATGGCCGCACGCTCGGCATTCTGACGAACAGCATAATTCTTGCTCTGCAAGTCCGGCAAATACCGGCGTCTGCCAAACAAGGTGGTAACATACCCGGTTGACCTTCCTTGCTCCAGGGTGTGGTCAAGGCTTGCTTTGATCCCGGGATATTTCTCAAAGTAGTTTCTGATGAAATCCCGTGCTTCAGACTGAGTCATTCCGATTCGACTTGCCAGACCGAATGGAGATATACCGTAGACGATTCCAAAATTGATATCTTTCGCCTTTCGACGCAACTCTCTGGGTACTTCGTTGATATCCAAGTTGAATACCCTTGCCGCAGTGCTTGCATGGATATCTTCATCATTTTCAAAAGCTTGTTTTAAATTGGCGTCGTTTGAAAGGTGCGCAAGGACTCTGAGTTCGATTTGCGAGTAGTCGGCGGAGAGTAATACCCATCCCGGCTCTTGTGCGGTAAACGCGCGTCTTATTTCGCGGCCCATATCCGTTCTGATAGGTATGTTCTGAAAATTCGGATTACTTGACGACAAGCGTCCGGTTGCAGCCACCGTTTGACTAAATGTCGAGTGAATCCGGGAGGTCGCCGGATTGATAAGGGGCGGCAGGCCGTCTATGTACGTGGATTTCAATTTTGTCAATTGCCGATATGAAAGGATGGCGCTGATAACCGGAAGACTTCCATACAGTTCCAAGATTCGAACATCGGTTGCATATTGTTTGGTCTTACCTGTACGTTTGGGCTTTTCGATACCCGCAATCTTATGAATTTGGAGTTTGTCAAAAAGAACCTCGCCCAACTGCTGTGGCGAATTCAAATTGAATTCGAGACCGGCCTCCTTAAATACGATCTTTTCCTGTTTCGTTATTTCCTTGGCAAAATCGTTGGACATTTCTTCCAGAATATCAGGATTTATCCAGACCCCTGTGTACTCCATTTCAGCGAGAACCGGCAATAGGGCCATCTCGATGTCCACAAACGGCTTGAGCAGATCGTCCTTGGACAGCATCTCACTCAATGGCTCCTGCAGTCGAAGAGTTATATCCGCCTCTGTGGTAAGCTCAGACTCGGGTGAGTCTGGGGGTAGCTCACTACCTTCCACGGATAAAACCTCTTTCGCAATTACGTCAAGCTTCACATTTCGTTCGGAATTGAGAAGGTGTCCTGCGATAAGCGTGTCAAAGTCGGCACCGGCGAGTTTTATCCCCAGTCGCTTCAATCCTATACGATCGGCTTTCAAGTACGGCCCGCTCTTCTTAATTGTATCGTTTTCTAACAGAGGCTTTAACGCAGATTGCAAGGACTCAACGGTAAGATCGACGTAACAACCGGTTTCGGATTGGTGGCTTATAGAAATGCCTTTCACTTGCGACGACATCGGATTTGCAGGATCTACATCTACGCGAATAGCGAGCCGTTTTGCTTTTGTCCACTGTTTCAGTGGTTCGCTCAAATCTGCGAGAGTCGATACAATCGTATAGTTTGTAATGGGAGTTCTCAAAAAGGAGGGTGAAGGCAGTTGGCCGGCCAAACCGGCATCTTCCTTTTGAAAGCGTTTGACCAAACTGCTAAATTCGAGTTGTTGAAACAGGGCAACCGCCTTTGGTGTTTGATAGGGGGTGGAAGCAAGTGATTGCCAACTCACCTTGATGGGCACATCGAGTTGGATGGTCGCCAGTTTTCTTGAGAGCAGAGCTTCAGCCTTGTGCTCCCGAAGGTTTTCGAAGAGCTTGCCTTTGACTTTGTCCAGATTCTTATACAGGCCATCGATACTGTCAAACTCTTTGATCAGTTTTGCGGCCGTTTTCGCCCCGATGCCTTTGACGCCCGGAATATTGTCGGCCGTGTCTCCCATCAATCCAAGGATGTCGGTTACTTGTCGCGGCGCAACCCCGAACTTCTCGCTAACTTCTTGCTCACCAATCACCTCGGCTGTTCCGCCCTTTTTGATCGGGTTGTACATCCGGACACGTTTGGAGATGAGTTGCATGAAATCTTTATCTCCGGAAACCAAGAACACATCGGCTCCGTCTTTTTCCGCTTGTCGCGCCAAGGTACCAATAATATCATCGGCCTCGTATCCCGGTAGTTCAATAACCGGAATGCCCAAAGCCGCAGTTACTTCTTTCAGGAGCGGTAACTGCCCACTCATTTCTTCGGGCATTCGTTCCCGCGTCGCCTTGTATTCTTTGTAGGCAAGGTGGCGAAAAGTTGGTTCGGGGGTGTCGAAAACCGCGGCGATACAGTCCGGTTTTTCGTCGTTGATTATTTTGAGCACGGCATTTACAAAACCGTATATGGCACTCGTGTTTTCCCCTTTGGAATTACGAAGGGGATTGGCAATAAGCGCAAAGTAAGCACGGTACGCCAATGCCATGGAATCGAGCAGGAATAGTGATTTAGCCATAAGGTTCTCCAAATGCGGCGACTAAAATAGGCCAACCTTCTTTTTTATACAAGAAGTTTTGATTTTACCCGACAAATATCCTAAACTTAAGTTATAATGAACTCACAAGTACACAGTTGATTAGCGATGACGATCAGAGAATAGGAGGAAAAATGAACAAAAGTATACTCATGGCATGTCTGGCCTTTCTGATGGCGGGGATGTCGGTTCGAGCCCAAGTTTCTGTGGAAGCCTTGAAGTTCGGTACGGATATCAAAGAAAGTGAAATACAAGGGGAAGCGGTATCATTCGAGGCATCTACGGAGAAGGTATACTGTTGGGTCAGAGTGAATGGCGCGGATGGAAAATCTGTGACGATGAAATGGTATCGTGATGGTGTCTTTCTTTCAGATGTGAATCTGGAAATCGTGTCCAACAGCATGCGCACCTACAGTTATAAGACCTTGTACGGTCACGCAGGCACATACAAGGTTGAGGTTCTCGATGATGCTGGGGCCGTCTTGAAAACCGGCGAATTTGTCGTTACTGGTGGCAATGCGGCCATGGAGGCAACAACGGCGACAACCGTGACGTCGTCCGAAGAAGATGCAGGTATCCAAATTGAAGCCATCAAGTTCGGAGTGGATGTCGAAAAGAGCGAAGTCGTCGGTGAATCGACCACTTTTCCGGCCGCGACGACTGACAAAGTATATTGCTGGATGCGCGTATTGGGTGCCAATGGAAAGACTGTTACCGTTAAGTGGTATTTCAATGGAGGATACGTCGGCGACGTTCCGTTGGAAATAAAGTCCGACGCCATGCGGACCTACGCTTACAAGTCTATCGCAGGCAACAAAGGAGAGTGGCGTGCGGAAGTCTGCGGACCCTCCGGAGCAGTATTGCAGGCCGCAAGTTTCACGACCAATTAATCAACAAAGAAGATCAAGGCAACGCCAATGCAGGGAGGAATGCCTTCCCTGCATTTTTTTGTAAGCCAAACGATTGATTGAATTACTATTGTTCCAACAACTTCCTGAAGAGTTCGAATGAAACTTCATACGAAAATTTTGATCGGATTGGCGACGGGAATCCTCGCGGGTGTTGTAGTCAACTTCATTGCTCCGCCCGATGGATCTGCCGGAACAGTAACCTGGTTGATAGATAATGTTACAGACCCCGTAGGTCAGGTTTTCCTACGTTTGCTTTTCATGATCGTAGTACCCCTGGTTTTTGCGTCCCTTTCGCTCGGCGTGAGCAACCTGGGTGATCTCAAAACGTTGGGCAAGGTGGGAGCGCGAACGTTTATCTATTTTGTTGTCTTAACTGCCATTGCAACAACCCTGGGCCTTTTTCTGATGCAGATAGCCGCTCCAGGAAAAAGCTTTGACCCAGCAATGCAAGCAAGTCTGATGGATGCCTATGGTTCTAAAACCAGCGCTGTCATCGGGCGTAGTCAGGAATTATCTTTTACGTTGATGACGTTCGTTGACATGATCCTGCCCAGAAATATGTTGAGGGCTGTAGTAGAAATGCAGATGCTTCCTGTAATATTACTTTCTCTCTTATTCGGCGTCATGTTGACCAAAATGGATGATCAGGTGTCGGGTTCCATGCGACGCGGCTTAAAAGGACTTGAAGAGTTTGCCATCCGGGTCGTCGATTTAGCCATGCGATTGGCACCGTACGCT
>JAGQUY010000449.1 GCA_020438245.1 Bacteroidota bacterium | reverse complement strand
GCGCTTGTCCAGCTTGGATATGAAGTCATTCTTGTGCAAATAGTCGTCAAAACGCTTTCCGACAAGGTTCTTCCATTTTTCCGAGCTACCGAGATTATCAACAATCAGGATCTGCTCGAGCCCGTTGTCGTTAAGTTTTTTTACGGTTGCACTTCCAATGAACCCTGCGCCGCCAGTAACGATTATCATTTGCTAGTCCTGATTATACCCGAAATAAAGTCGCCGCATTCCCGAGTACCCAACTTTCCACCCAGTTCTGAAGTCAGTTTGTTGCTGCGTATTGCTTCCATCACACCTTCTTCAATCCAGCCGGCTTGCTCCTCGTAGCCAAGGTGTCTGAGCATCATTTCAGCCGTCAATATCGCGGCGACCGGATTCGCGAGATTCTTGCCGGCTATGTCAGGCGCGCTTCCGTGAACGGGCTCAAACATAGATACACCTTCAGGATTAATGTTGCCGGAAGCCGCAAGACCAAGACCGCCCTGAAGTTGGGCCCCTAGGTCGGTGATAATATCCCCAAATAGATTGTTGGTCACGATGACTTCGAACTTCTCAGGCTCTTTGATCATCAGCATGGCGAGAGCATCTATGTAATAATGTGTCGCCTTTATCAGCGGGTACTCCTTCGCGATTTCGAAAAAGCATCGATACCAGAGGTTGTGACCATATTGCATGGCGTTGCTTTTATCAGCCATTGCGACTCTAGTAAGACCTCGGTTTTCAGCGAACTGAAATGCGTGTCGAATAATGCGCTCCACCCCTTTTCGGGTGTTAATTTCTTCTTGTATGGCAACCTCGTCCGGAGTGCCCTTCTTAAAAATACCCCCGACGCCCACGTAAACACCTTCTGTATTTTCCCGGAACACCGTGAAATTGACGTCTTCGGGTTTTTTGTTTTTCAAGGGACAAAAACGCTCGTCCAATAGTTTGACCGGACGAAAGTTAACGTATAAGTCGAGTTTGAACCGGGTTCCAAGTAGGATATCCTTGGCATGCTCGTTTCCAGGAACGCGCGGGTCTCCGAAGGCTCCCATAAGAATGGCATCAAAATTTTCCCTGAAATCGTCGTACTGCTCTTCGGGCATTGTGACACCCGAATTTAGATATTTCTCTGCTCCATAGTCCATTTCTACCAGCTCGAGGTCCATCTTTTTTCGGGAGTTCGCAGCTTGAATGGCTTTCTTGGCTTCTGAAATAACCTCAATTCCGATACCATCACCCGGAATGACAGCAACTCTCTTCATGCGAAAACTTCCTTGAGGATTCCTATGCGACGCGGGAAACATAGCAAATCGAGGCTCCAATTTCAACAGTTCTATATATGGTTATCAACGAAACTTTGCCATCGATACGCCGTTAACTCCATGGACCTTCAACGGAGCTGTCAAGACTCCAATTCTGGAACCGAGGAGAGTTGGGTAAGGAGACTCCATGAAAACTATTCTCTTGGCCATATTGGCATTTGCCGTATTGCCTTTGCAGGCCCAGGAACCCGTTATTGACGGCAAGATCCGGGACGACGAGTGGGCGGATGCATTGGTTTTTGACAAGTTTTACATGATCGTCCCTCGGGTGGAGTCGGCGTACCACGACAGCACGATTGTCTATCTTAAGCAATCCCGTGACGCCGTTTTTGTAGCTATCAAGTTCTGGCCGCGAGGCAAGGTAATCAGTACTTCTCTTATTCGCGACAGGAGTACCGATGAAGAAAACGAATTTTTTGTGCTTCTGGACATGGAAAACAAACATCAGAACGGCTATTTTTTTGCCATCAGTTTTCTGAATAATCAAAGAGATCTGTTGATTTACAATCAACGACAAATGTCCCAAGAGTGGGATTGGGTGTGGTACAATCGGTCCACGGTGTACCGCCAGCCGGAGAACGGAATGCCCGGCTACATAGAGACAGAAATCAAGATACCCGTCGACAAAATGCAGAACAAAAACAAATCGCAAATCGGAGTCGATGTTCAACTTTTCGCGTACAAACCGGACGGGGACAGCTATTTCTATTCGATTAATCCAACCAGTGAACTGTTGACGTTGAAAGGAACGTATCCTTTCAACATTACGCCATTTGACGAGAGGGTAAACTTCAGTTTTAATGCGAAACCATATGTGGTAGCTAACAAATTCACAGATTCATCCTATTCGGCGACGTTTGGAGGCGAATTTGCGGCCAACCTGGATCGCCAGACCTTGAAAGCGACGTTCAATACGGATGAGTCGACACTGGAAGCGGATCCCTTCGACTTCAGCCTGTACCGACAGCCAATTTTTCTTCAGGAAAAACGGTCCTTCTTCAGCAAAGACCTGGATATCTACCGGACGCCGATCAACCTTTTTTATACTAGAGCGATCGATGACATTCATTGGGGACTCAATCACACATACCGAAGCAATAGTTTAAAAACCGGATTTACCTATGTTCGTGAAGAAAAACCATCGGGTTCGACGAGCGGAGATGCCCGAAGCTTTCTGGCTCTGCGTCCCAATTACATAAGCCAACAATGGAATGCCGGCGCGCTGCTCGTTTACTCAGACGATCCAGCCACCGGCCAGAAGGATCGGGTGGTGAGTGTGGACGGGCGTTTGAGACTTGGATCAAGATGGGTTTTTGTTCCGCAATATGTCTACAGCCGGGACGGAAATGCTTATCAGGCATATGCGTACTATGAATTTAATGGGGCCGGCGGACCGTACGCGGATTTTTTTTACAAACGATTTGATAAAAATTTTTCACCTTTGACTTTGTTTAACAACTATGGAAGCAACAACGACGAGGTTTTGGTTAGTGGAGGATACCTGTTTAGACGAAACTCTTCCACCTTTTCACAAATCAATGTGAGGGCGGAATACTATCAGGCACAACGGCTTACCGATAACTTTAGTTATCAAAGAAACTCGAACGCATCCGTATATTATAAAGTCAACGACTGGCTGACCCTTAACCACTACATATCGGTGAACAGGCCGAATGATGAGAATGACTCGGGGGAAGTCATAACACGAACGAATTTCTTGCAGGACCACAGCGCAAAATTCCTGTATGGCAATCATGCTCTGACGGTTGGGTATAATTTCGGACCCTTCTTCGGCTCCACGCTTCATAATCCGTACGCAAGTCTGGACCTTTCCTTCTGGGGTCGGATGGCCCTTAGTGTCTCATATTTGCAGCAAACGTACGCCGAAATTGATCAAAAGATCTACCGAATCAAAATCAATTATAGATTGCTAGACAAGCTTTATCTGCGATCTTTCTACCAAAAGGACACTCGGTTTGACGTGGCCCAATGGAACTCTCTGATCCAATATGAGTTTTTTGCGGGCAGTAACCTGTACTTCGTACTCAACTTACAAGGAGATCAACAAAAATCCTCATACGTGTTTAATGATCGCTTTGACTATGTCGGAAGATATTTCAAAGTCGCTTATGAAATGAATTTTTGACCGGTCGAGGCTACACCTCATTGAACAAAGACAATGGGTTTGACATAGTTCATGTCGATTACGAAGATTGAATCCATCTCTCCGGTTCTCCGTTACAAAGTGCAGTTCTTTTCTGCTTTCGGCGGTTCACACTACCTCTTGATATGAAATTTTTGTATTTTCGGGACGTTAAACCTATTCAATAATTATCAAGATTTCGAATTAGCGACGGAGAGTACCATGGATAAAGCAACTCTGATAAAGAACCTCAATGAAGATCTTTCCGGTGAATTGGGTGCGATCATCCAATATCTCACGTATGCCGCGAAAGTTACTGGACCCTATCGGCCTCAATTGGCACAGTTTTTTCTGACCGAAGTTGCCGATGAGCAGCTTCATGCGCAGTATCTTGCCAACAAAATCGTTGCATTAGGAGGTGAGCCTACTACAACACCCAGGCCGGTAGCCAAGGCACAGACGAACAAAGAAATGTTGGAAGCTATTCTCGAGGCCGAACGGCAGGCGACCAAGGACTACGCTCAACGGGCAAAAGAAGCAGATGCAATGGGTGAAAAGGGACTGTCCGTGCAGTTGGAAGACATGGTTCGCGACGAAAGCGGGCATTCCGAGGAAACCGAGAGAATTCTCAGAGACTGGGCCGTTCTTTAGTTTGACGTCCGACTGGAGTCAGGTGACAAGGTTGATGGGCAATCCCGTCGCCTGTTACCTGACGCAATCGGCGGTATTCTCTAACCCTTTTTTGACCCGATCTTTTATCCTCTCTTTTCGTAATTTTTTCGATCTACACGTGTAAGTAAAGGGATTCAACGTGAAAAAC
>JAGQUY010000448.1 GCA_020438245.1 Bacteroidota bacterium | reverse complement strand
CCAGCTTGAACTTCTTGTCGCTGTATTCGAATCCGCCTTCCGCGCGAACTACTGTCTTTCCCGGCCAATTTCCGGTATGCTGTCTGAGCCCGGTCAGCGTATTGAACACCGTGCTTTTGCCCGTGTTTGGATTTCCTGCAAGTGCAACTACAAAATCAAAGCTGTCCATATTCACGCCCAGGCGTCGAAGGTTTGCCGCATGGTGTACTGGACAATCCATACAAGCGCTAGTTGTTTCGGTCATGATCCCCCAAGTTTTCTGTTTTCGACTTAATAAAGATCTGTCTGCTCTGATTTCTGCGGAGTGCCAGTAGAGCGCCGCGAATTCTGTAGGCTCGTGGATCACCGGATGCACCATTAAGCTCCGCCATAACAGAGCTTCCCGGCACAATACCCAGATCCATCAAGCGACGTCGCTGCAGACCACGGCAGGCTTTGGAGATGCCCAAAACCATTGCTTCTTCACCAACCGCCAACGAATCCAGCGTGCGGAATGAATCTTGAACCTCTTCCTCCCGTTCAATTCGTCGAACCGTAATTTGTGCAGCCAAGAGCGGTGCGAGAATACACTCCTCTCCACTGGCTTCAAAATGAATTCGGTCCTTTTCGACCGCTATTATTCGCAATTGCTGTCCAACATGGAGACGCTCCGCAACCAATTGGACATAAATGGCATTGGGTTCATCTTCAATGTGAACAATTTCGGCTACGTCTCCCGGACCCAGCACCGTCAGACTTACTCCGGGCAACTTGTAGATTTCCAGGGATGAACTGGGTATGGGGTCGCCATGCGGATCTACCTGTGGATTTCCCATGCGCGCCGCAAGTGCATCAGCTTGTGCGGGTGTCATGCGATGCTCGATGTTTTCGGCCTGAATGTGCCAGTCCATTTCCGGTAAACCGGTTTCATCAGCCAAATATCGTTCCCATAAACGATGAGTTCTTATGATTCTGAGTGCATAAGCTCGTCCGGAGGGAGTCAATTGCAACACACCGTTTTTTTGTGAACTGACCAGAGCCATGGATTCCAATTTTTTTATGATCTCCGATGCATGGTCAGAGGATGTCCCAAGTGATCCGGAAACCGAATTGACTGTGCATGAAAGACTGCTGTACTCGCAGTCATACAGATGCTTGAGCGCGTCTTCCATCAGAGTTCGGTTTACTCCGCGCCGTAAGTGCTTCCATTTGGACAGAAGGCCTTTCGCCGGCCAGAAAACCCACACCGTCAATCCGAGAATAGACGAAACGATCAACATGGCAACCAACGGTTCCGCCATTCAGTTCACCTTTCTTACATAAATATTCTGAGAAACTTCTCGGCTAACAAAATGATCCTTGCGCCCGGCCCGAATAACCATCGAACCGTCAAAGCTTTCCTTTGTCTTGATAGCCAGCGTGTGATTCAATCCGAGGCCCATCCTTTTGATAAATTCAAGTAGCGGTCGTGAATCAGTCACTTTCGTTATCGAGACTCTGTCACCTACCTCCAAATCAGACAGACGAAGAACTTCGAGTTTTTCAACCAGTCCATCCTTTGTGGGAATAGGGTCACCGTGTGGGTCATACTGCGGCCATCCCAGCAATGCATCAAGACGGTCTTCGAATTCATCTGAGATCACATGCTCCAATCGCTCGGCCTCATCGTGAACTAGTTCCCACGGAAAATTCAAGAATTTCATCAGAAACACCTCGAGGAGGCGATGGCGCCTGATAATTTTCAGCGCTATTCGTTCGCCTTTCTTGGTAAGTCGAACCCCATAGTATGGCGTATAACTGATGTATTGGCTTTCATATAGCTTCTTTATCATATCGGAGACGGACGGCGAGGAAATTCGCAATTCCTCGGCAATAGCAGACGTGGTAACGGTGTCCCGATCCTCACCCAAGCCATATATGATCTTCAAATAGTCTTCAGTGGATTTTGTTTGCATAATTATATTGAGGATATCAGATAATAATTATTTTAGACTAACCTAAAATAATAAATAAACAGCGCCAAGTCAAGAAGTTCCGTCTCTTTCTAAGGACTTGTTTTTTCTGAAGCAGGTACTGGCGGATTGAGAAGATAGGCAATAGACCAGAGCTTTACTACTCCCGCACCCCCGGTCGTTGCAATCCATTTGCCATCGGGGGATGAAGAAATCCCCCAGATTCCCAGGTCGTGGGCATCCGCGATACTGTTCAATAATTTCAAATCGGTCTGATCCCAAATGGACACCGCCATTGCCTCATCTATGGTCACAAAATACTTACCGGCAATCGCAAGTCCTTTGATTTCCGATTTATGGGCCACTGATCTTTCTATCCTGGCGGTTGTCCGATTCCAAACATGAAGACCGCCGGCACCAGCGGTCACAATAAGGTTATCGCCGTCTTCCAAAAAACACGCATTGATGGCATCGGCTTCAGGAAAATTCTTGATCTCTCTTCCCGCTTTCAGATCCCAAACCTTGACATTCTTGTCCCAACCTACTGTAACAAACTTGTCCGGATCACCGGTGAATGCAAAATCGGTCACAGCATCTACATGACCCGATGGTGCAGCCACATCGGCAGGGTGCCCGGAAAAATAGTAGAGTTGTTTGCCGGTCGTCGTCTCGTGGACGGTGATGTGGTAGTGATTTGCCACGTATACCTTATTCCCGTCCGGGGAAAACCTTACTAGCTGGACGTTGTTAACAAGATTTTTCCTGCCCCACATCTCTTTTTTTGTTCCCATATCATACAATACAACTTGGGCAGTTTGTTGCGTGTTATCCCCGCACGTCGCGGCAAAGAAGCGTCCATCCGGCGAAATAGACACCGACAATACGGCATCCGGTTGCTCTTCCGATGTCCAAACGACCTTGCGGGTTTCCAGATCCACAAGCTTGATTCTTTTGTTCTCTCCTCCTGTAATCAACGTTTTTCCGTCCGGAGAAAAGGCCACGGTGTTTACACTCTTACCATCACCCAAATCCATCGAAACCGGTTTTAGTACAGTGGCCTTCTCCTTCTTGGGCTTGTCCGCGCATGCTGTTGACAATAGACCTAACAAACAAAAAAAGATTGCTGTTTTCATTTTCTATCTTCCTTGAAGGTTGAATATTCTTCGATAGTATATGGTAGCTCAAAGACAAAATAAATTCAACCACCAATCTCCTTCGGCGTTTATGCCGCAAAGAGAAACCAGGTGACTTTCTGAACGGTTTGTGTTATCTTGACGACGATTCAAAAGCGAGTGTGGTATGACAAAACGACCCTCTTCCAGGAAAAAGATCTCAAAAACTGCGCGACGGAAAACGGCAAATGGACCTCGATCCCGAAAACCGACAAAATCGAGGATACCGAGTCTCAACCTCCCCCAGAAGGAAAACCTCCTGTCGGAAATTGAA
>JAGQUY010000447.1 GCA_020438245.1 Bacteroidota bacterium | reverse complement strand
TTCCGGTCGGCCACAGCATTTGAATGACAAAGTACGAGCCGATGAGCATCAATGCCGCGGCACCGAACGATCCGATATTCAGCGCGTTCTGGGGATTGCCGCCCTCTTTCGTTTTGACAAAGAAGGTACCGATCACCGAAGCGATAATACCGACGCCGGCCAGCACCAATGGCAGAATGACGGGTGCGAGACCATTGTAATCGGGCGTTGCTGCAACTATGGAAGCTCCGAGAATCATGGTCCCGACAATGGACCCCACATACGATTCGAATAAATCAGCGCCCATACCTGCCACGTCACCGACGTTATCACCTACGTTGTCGGCAATGACGGCGGGATTGCGGGGATCGTCTTCAGGAATACCGGCTTCCACTTTGCCAACAAGATCGGCGCCAACGTCGGCTGCCTTTGTATAAATACCGCCACCGACACGGGCAAACAATGCGATGGAAGATGCGCCAAGGGAAAAACCGGAAATTACGTTAAGCAGCCGCGTGACGTTCAGGTGCCATTGATGGGAATCAGCCTGCATCAGCTCCGCATTATTCACGTTGAACAATTGTCCGTAGAATAGGAACAACACCGACAGTCCGATGATACCCAAGCCCACAACGCAGAGTCCCATGACAGATCCGCCAGAGAAGGCAATCTGGAGTGCTTCCGGCAAACCGGTACGGGCTGCGTTGGCCGTTCTAACGTTGGCCTTCGTGGCCACTCTCATACCGAAGAAGCCGGCCAGTGCCGAGCAAAACGCTCCGACAACGAAGGAAAGCGCCAGCAGCGGGCTGGAATCCTCTTTGCCTAAATTCGCCAGACCGAGCAGGACGCCCACGGCGACAACGAAAATCAAAAGTACTTTGTACTCACGTGTGAGGAAAGCCATGGCTCCTTCGGCGATGGCTTTTGCAATCTCCTTCATCCGGTCGGTGCCGGCATCCTGCTTACCGATCCAGGTGGCTTTCATCCACGCAAACAGCAGCGCAAGGACGCCGCTTCCAATCGCAATCCAAATGAGTATTTGGTCGTTCACAATCATATCCTCCTGTAATTTGATCTACTCAACACTTTTTCCATTAAACACATTCATACTTGAATCGATTCCGTCGGCCACCCACGATCGCGCCGCTTCTTTCGCAAACTCCAAACTCTGCTCCAGCACCGGCTTTTCACCCTCTGTGAATCTCGAAAGAACAAAATCCGCGAGATCCATCCGTCCGATCAGATCGTTGGCAATCCCAATGCGCAACCGAGGAAAGTTCATCGAACCGAGGTGGAGAATAACAGATTTCAGGCCGTTTTGGCCGCCATCGCTACCCTGTTTCCTCATCCGAATCTTGCCGATCGGCAGCGCGGCATCGTCGCAAATCACCAAGACGTCTTCCACGGCGATCTTGTAGAACTGCGCCACGTCGCGAACTGCGGTTCCACTGTTGTTCATAAACGTCGTTGGTTTCATCAAAAGGATTTTTTCATCACAGTACGTCGCCTCCGTGATGAAGTAGTCCCCTTTGCCGGCTTTCAACCGGGCGCCAAACGATTCAAGCAACTTGTCAATGAGCATAAATCCTGCGTTATGGCGTGTGCCGTCATAACGGGATCCGGGGTTACCAAGACCGACAATCAATTTCATCCTGCTCTTCTTACCTTAAGAGGTGGCCGGACTGGAACGATAGTACTGAAAAGCGGATTACTTCTTTTCAGGCTTGGCAGCCGCCTTTGGAGCTTCTTTGGCTCCTTCTTCACCGGCATCCTCTTCTTTACCCTTGGCGCCCACCACTTCAGGTTCAGTCGGTGCGGCCGTGGCTTCGGCCAGCACAGATTCCAGTGCTTTGGGAACCACCACGGTGCAAACGGATTCGTTCGGTGGATTCAGGATACTGATCTTGTCGAATTTCAAATCCCGCACGTGAAGTCCGTGACCGATGTCGAGAGGCTCGACATTCACTTCCAGGTGAGCAGGAATATCGGAGGGCAGACACTTGATATGAAACTCCGTCATATCATGTTGTAGAATACCGCCTTTGCTTTTGACACCGATAGGCATGCCGACGAAAACAATCGGCACCTTCATATCGATCGGTTTGTCCATTCGTACGCCCATAACATCGACGTGGGTCAGCTTGCCTGTGACCGGATCCGTCGCATACTCGCGGATAATGGCTTTGTGTTCCATTTCGTCCAGTTTGAACGTAATAAGAGTGTGTTCGGCCTGCAGAAATTTTACGAGGGTACGAGCGTCGAATTGAATCGTCGCGTTGTCGTGACCATAACCGTAAAACACGCCGGGTACTTTCCCCTGCCGACGGGCCGTTCGAGCGCTGTGCTTGCCAGCCTCCCGTCGCTCAGCATTTAACACCATTTCAGACATGGTATCATCCCCTTTAATGTTTAGTACTGTGAATTAATTAAACAACACGC
>JAGQUY010000446.1 GCA_020438245.1 Bacteroidota bacterium | reverse complement strand
TGTGCTGCGATAGTCCTTTATAAAGTTTCAATTCGGCTCCGGCAAACCAGATCATATCCGGGGGGTGAAAAAAATATATTTTTGGCGCACAAATCCCGACATCCGGATTTTTTTCCATCCAAGAAACCAAACTGGAAACCAGCAGACTGTCGACCTTCGTGTCATTGTTCAGCAAAAGAATATAGTCTGCCTCAGAGTCCATGGCATACCGGATGCCGAGGTTATTCCCACCCGCAAATCCCAAGTTCTTAGCCGTTTCCAACAACTTCATTCGGTCGTCACGAAGCTGGTTCGAAAAGCCTTGCCGAATGGCCGACGCCGAACCATCACTGGAGTGGTTGTCCACGACCACAATTTTTTTGTTTGGATACGTATCTTCAAAGAGAGAGTGCAGACAATCCAGTGTCAGTTCTTTCCCGTTGTAGGAAAGCACCACACAGTGGATCAAAGGAGAGCGCATTATTCCGAGGAAGGTAAGATATGTTTCTTTGGCAGGCTTATTTTGAAAGTTGCTCCCTTTTCTTGAGCACTTTGAACGGCGATATGTCCCCCGTGGAGTTCGACAATATGCCTCGCCAAACTGAGACCAATTCCCGCGCCCTCAAAAGCGCGTGTCGTAGATTGATCGATCTGATAGAACTTATCGAAGATCTTGTCCTGGAGTTTAGAAGGAATGCCATTGCCGCTATCCGTCACCAAAATATCGACGCTGGCTTTCGTCTGGGCCACTTCCACGGATACTCGCCCGTCGTACGGCGTGAACTTGACGGCGTTTTCAATCAAATGTTCCACGGCCTGTCCCAGCCTTCCGCCATCCACATTAACCGGAGGAAGATTGGCCGGAATCAGTAGGTGGCATTCAATCCGCTTCTCTTGGGCAGCCAGTCTGTGGTCTTCGAAGGCTTTTTCAACCAGATCCCCCAAGGGGATTTGTTTGATATTGAGAACAATCGCGCCATACTCCATTTCCGCAAGGGCAATCAAATCGTTGATCAAATCGCTGAGGCGTTTACTCTCCTGTAGAATGACGTCGATGAAGCGTTTTCTGGTGTCTTCGTCAACCTCCTCGCCACTATCTTTCATCAAGGTCGTAAAACCTTGAATCGAGTGGATGGGTGTTCGTAGTTCGTGCGAAATCGTTGAAAGGAAATTGGACTTCAAGTCCTTGACCTCCTGGCGCGCCCGATAACTCCAACTTACCACTTCTCTGAACAGATTGTTGGTATCCCTCAGGCGCCTACTCATCACCTTCGCAATTCTGGATATCAACTCATGTGCCAAGTCCATGTCCTGACTCATCAGTTCATTGAACGAGTCTTTGCTGAGAAATAGAAGTTCGCTGTTATCGATTGACATGGCACCGGCCGATCTCTGATCTTCGTCCAAAAGCGCCATCTCGCCAAAAAAATTACCGGCTTGAAGCACCGCCACCGCCTGATTTTTTGAATTCTCTTGTCCGAGTCGTTTATATATCTTGATGGATCCTCCGGCAATCACATAAAGCCCGTCCACCACTTCCGAACCGTCCTCGAAGATGATCTCCTCCGGAAGATATCGCTTGAGTTGAAAATTGGTCGCAATTCGAGATATTCTTTCCTCGGAAAGATTTTGAAAAAGACTGGAGGCCTTAAGCCCCGAGACGATTAATGGATCATTCATATAGTGCTCACAAAACCAGCTTGAGGCCCTCTTGGGC
>JAGQUY010000445.1 GCA_020438245.1 Bacteroidota bacterium | reverse complement strand
ACCTCGAACGATTCTGGCAATGGGAAAACCGTCAGTTTGTCAAGCGAACCAGTACCGGCGACATGGGATGGGTGATCGTGGACGATCACAATTCTTGGAGCCGTTATCAACCTGTACGCCAGACGACGCCATTTAATCCCGTCGAAACGGTCCAGTCCCTGCTGGATTCCATAAATAAAACCGCGAGACATGTTACAGAGATCGTTAACGCCCATGAAAACACCGCCATCGCTTCTCCTCAATGGACCATTCGACAAAAAGGAACTGAAGCTTGGATTATTGAGGAAACCACTGGAAGTCGAAGACTACGCGCCAACAAGGTGGTTTTGGAGAGGGTACAAACTGCTTTGTTGGGTCTTGGTCTGAGTTTCCGGGAAGACGTGGACCAAATCGAAATTCGGAAGCCGTGAAAAAAGAACTGCGCCGCCCGTGGCTGCATCACGTTTTCAGTTTATCGATCATAGCCGTCCTTTTTTTTGTTCTAGGCGTTCTTTTATCCTCCGATCAAACACCTCCACGAGTCCCCGGAACACTTCAACCCTACTTGTCTTCTATCGACTTGTCAGACCCCATCCAACGCGCCGTACTGGAAGATCTGTTGGCAGAGGTGCAGGGTGATTCTGCGGCCGAAGCATTCGGCGCTCAACTCAACTCGTACAGAAACGACGTTCAACAATTTGCTGTGACGAGTAGAAACAGAGAGGACGTTTGGACTCTGTTCCACCTCTTGGAAGTCGGACGAATGATTTGGATCTTCGGTTGGTCCTATCTGCTGGTTCTTGCACTCATTCATTACGGGGTGGAAACGCTGGCCATCTACCGCTTCATCCGACTGGACCGGAAGTTCTTCCTTGCAGACTATATAGATCACATCAAGCACCTGCCCGCCTCCTCAGAATGGATCCCGTGGGCCCGTGGTGTTGTTGGATTTCCACTTATGAAATTGTTGCGTGGAGTCTGTTATGTGCTGCTGTATTCACCGGCCTATGTTGCAGCCTACGCCCTAAAAGGACAGGTCGACACGGCGTCTTTCGTTCTATATCTGCTTTTAGGCACACTTACAAACGGAGTCCTTTTGATCTATACGGAAAAGTATTTTGGATTGCTCGTTTCCGAGTCCCGCAAGGGATACGTCGATACCGCGCGGGTAAAAGGTCTTACCCATGATCGAACAGTTGGCGTTTCTTTCAGGTGGTCGGAGGTTTTTTCGATGCGGAAGAAATTTGAGGCCCATACCCTCGGACATTTGATCCCCAACGTCAGAAATCAGTACGGATCGACCTTCAAAGAACAAGCGTCTTTTCTGATGACGGGATTGATCCTTGTTGAGATGGCCCTCAATATTCAAGGACGGTTGGGATACGAGATGCTTAAACAAATCACCTATCATAATTTTGACTTTGTGTTGCTGATTCTATTTTTTCTATTCTTCATTGTCAAACTGACCCAACTGATAACGGATAGTCTCGCCAACAGAAGACGGATGCTGTATGAAAACACGGCGCATTAAAACCTGGCCCGCGGATATCCGTTGGATGCTTTGGTGGGCAACCGGAGTTGGCGCCTGTCTCGGTTGGTCTTGGTGGGTGCTTTCCACACCTGCTTTCGATCGTCTGACGGAGGCCGCCTGGCTCGGACTTGCGATGGGCATTCTGGTAATGATTTTTGCGACAGCTTGGGGCTGGGTCACTTGCATGATCACTCATTTTTCGTTGCTGCGCGGTCGTCGGGTGATCACAGAAAGCATGTCGATGCTCACCGACGTAATCCGTTCCATACCACAAATTGTCGGCGTGCTGGCCGTATATCTTGTCGTGAGCTTTGCCGTCGAGTCTGACGTACTGGTTTCCCGGACGGCCATTTCCGCATCCATTGCCCTGGGAGTGAGCCTATTCGTCTTTCTTGAGGTGTATGACTTGATGAGTTCCCGCCTGAATCATTTCGCGTCCAACGATTTATTCAACGCCTTGCGTGTGTGCGGCATGAGTGAATTTCGAATTGTCAACGTGGAAGTACTCTGGCGAAGCAGCCGTGTGATGATCCTTCAGAAGGTTGCCTCCCTATTGGGTGTCACCTTTTTTCTGCTGTGCAGCGTTGATTTCGTTTTGTCGGTCGGTCTGTCCACCGAAGTTCATCCGGTTAACCTTCCGCCGACACTGGGAAGCGTCCTTGCGAGGCTCGACAGCAAACAGGACATTCTGGCGCTAGGTATGTCGATATCCCAGCCGTCCCTGATTCCGCGGCTCCTCGATCGACACTGG
>JAGQUY010000444.1 GCA_020438245.1 Bacteroidota bacterium | reverse complement strand
CGAATTGTGTGCAGTCTGTCAGTGATGGGTGTCACAGGTCCAAAGAATCATGTTTAATCATGATTTAGAGGGAAAATGCCATTGCCCCAATTAGCGGTTGATCAACGACTGAGTCCCGAACGCGAGGCCTGTCGACAGAAATATAAGAGCTCGTGACTGATATCCCTCTCCTTCTCAAGTGCCCGGGTACAATAAGGTCAAACAATCTTTAGCATTCCTTCCTGGGTTCCGGACTAGAGTATGAGCCTTACGATCCGCTGAGCGGCATAGCCATCATAAGATAAATATTTCTTCCCATATTGTTGAAGCCGACCGCCGGATCGCTAAACCCGCCCGGCTTGATTCGCGATAAATGGTCGAAATATTTCTTATCCAGCAGGTTGTTGCAACCGAGAGTCACTCGGGCCGTCCTTTGAAACAACTCCACAGATCCGCCCAACGCGAGATTGAGAACGGCATAGGCAGGTGTTTCGTTCTCGGTATCGGCGTTGCGGTTTTGACGAAACACCTTCACGATTTCCACCGATGCCTCGGCATCCCTGGCAAACCCTGCATGTGCCCTTCTTACCACGAGTTCTGCAGTCCATTTATCTGCGGGGATAAACGGCAAATATCCGCCGCCCGATCGTTTGGCGACCACGGTCGCGAACGTCGTCCGCAAAGCCATCCAATGAACGGGAGTCCAGTCGGCGCTCACCTCGGCTCCCTCAAAGGTCGCGTCCGTTTGAAGAAAATAATATTTCTGATATCCGCCCGAAGCGGTATCGCCCGACGCACCCTTCGACAAATAAATGAAGTCGTTGAATCGATTTCTGAACGCACTTACGCTGATCAGGGTCCGGTCATTGCGGAACGTAACACTGACATCGCCTTCCAGATTTCGTTCGGCCTTGAGATTTTTGTCCCCGATTTCATAATTCAGCGTACCCTCATGCAGACCGTTGGAAGACAGCTCAGCCAGATTGGGAGCGCGGTATCCGCTGGCCGCATTGACCTTGATCAACCATTGATCGTTGGGCGCATAGGCCGCGCCGGCAGACCCGTTCAGTACGGAATAGTTCCTGGATAAGGATTCAAAATAGCCCGCCGTCCCGGCGGTGCCATACTCGTCCGTCTTCACCTGAAACAAGCTTCCTCGAAGAGACTCTTCCAGGATCAGTCCGCCAAGCGTGTGCTTCGCATAGACAAAACCAGACAAATCCCTAGTGCCGGCATCGGGTATAATTACCCTCTTGCCGTCGTTGGTGTTGGATTGAACGGTCACTTCGACGCCGCCGGTGAAATCGGTCGCATAGATGGTCGGGGCCATGTACTTCGCACGAATCGTATACGTGTTCAATTGCAGATTCAGATCTCCGATGGCTTTTTCCTCCTTGCCTTCCACTTCCTGACGACTATTCAGATGCACGGCCGCATCAAGTCCGATTTTCGACTTGCCGACAAAAAACAAATTCTGCGTAGTCAGCAGGTGGTAGTTCACCGCGTGATGAGCTTCTTCCGCACCGCGCGCAAAAATCCGTTCTTCCTTTTCCTTTTTTCCGGCTTCGTTCTCCACAAATCCGAACAGGTAATAGGAAAAATCGTAGTTCACCTGCGACGACAGGTTTGGTCGTGTCCACCCGTACGTCGTTTTCAGATCCGCTCCGTTCATGCGGCTGTTGGGAACGCGTTTTCCTCCACCGGCAAGGTAGTCTGAATGGGAAAGTCCGCCCACGCGCAGTTTCCAATAATGGTCATTGGAGGAACTCCGGATGCCGTAACC
>JAGQUY010000443.1 GCA_020438245.1 Bacteroidota bacterium | reverse complement strand
GTCTATGCCTCGGCAAAAAACGGCTATGCGAAAAATGAAATGGAGCATGAGAGCGACAACCTGGAACCGCTTTTTGATACGATTTTAACGAAGATTCCCATGCCCGCCGGCGATAAGGAGGCCCCTTTTCAATTGCTGGTGGCGAACATCGATTATTCGGAGTTTCTCGGCCGCATTGCGATCGGACGCATAAGCCGCGGACTCGTAAAAAACGGGCAACAGGTCGTCGTAGTGAAAAAAGACGAAAGTCAGTACACCGGTAAAATAGTGAAACTGTTTTCCTTTGAAAAATTGAAAAGGGAAGAATGTTCAGAGGCCTTCGCGGGAGAGATCGTGGCCATTGCGGGCTTGGAAGAAATTGAAATCGGCGAGACGATCGCCGATCCGAATCATCCCGAAGCGCTTGAGCCTATTCACGTCGACGAGCCTACCATTGCCATGAACTTCATGGTCAACAATTCGCCGTTCGCGGGACAAGAAGGAAAGTTTGTTACATCCCGCCATCTTCGGGAACGCCTGTACAAGGAACTGTTGTCCAACCTGGCATTGAAAGTCGAAGATACCGAAAGCATGGATACGTTCAAGGTTTCGGGTCGTGGGGAATTACATTTGTGCATCCTTATCGAAACGATGCGGCGCGAAGGATATGAATTTCAGGTGTCAAGGCCCGAAGTCATCACCAAGGAAATCAACGGTCACCTGCATGAACCCATGGAATATGTAATGATTGATGTTCCGGAGGAGTACATGGGGGTTGTTATAGAGAAGCTTGGCAAACGCAAAGCAGAGATGAAGAACCTTGTCCATTTGGACAGCGGAATCGTCAAGCTTGAATTCGTCGTGCCTGCCCGCGGCTTGATAGGGTATCGGGGTGAATTTATGACAGACACGCGTGGAACCGGAATTCTAAACCACGTATTTCACGATTACGCCCCGTTCAAAGGAGAAATTACCGGCCGGATTAATGGAGCAATGATTTCCATGGACCAATGCGATGCCGCAGGATATGCCCTTTGGAATCTGCAGGAACGGGGACGTTTGTTCGTCGAACCGACCACGCAGGTGTACGAGGGCATGATTGTCGGTGAACACGCCAGGGACAGCGATATTGTAGTGAATGTCGGCAAAGGAAAGAAGCTGACCAACATGCGCGCATCCGGGTCTGACGAAGCTATTCGCCTCGAGCCGATTCCCCCCATGCAGCTTGAAGACTACATCGAATTCATCAACGACGATGAATTGGTGGAGATTACTCCCACTAAAATGCGTTTGCGAAAACGATTCCTCAAAGAAGCCGATCGAAGGAGAGACGCGCGCAAAAAGAATGCGTAGTTGATCGGTCATACGACCATGGCAAGACTTTCTGATCTCTTTTTCAATATTTCCAACCGTCGTCTGTTAAGGATCGCGTTTCTCGCGGCCCTTGCTGAATCGTTGTTGCTGGTCATCCTGGTTGGCTACGATCGGGGTATCGGAACCGACGGTGCTTTTTACAGCCTGAGCGGGTACAATCTATTTCGCGGACTTGGATTCACCTACAGCGACGTTCCGAATACGTTTACCTGGCCCCTGCTCTCCATTTTCACCGGTTTTCTCAGCCTGTTCCTGGATGATCTTCAATTGTGCATGCATATCGTGCTGACGGCGGCCTTTGCGCTTGGCGTCCTTCCGTTCTATGGGCTCGTCAAAAACATAATGGACGAAAAGGCTGCACGCATCGGACTTGTCATGTACGTCCTCAACGGTTTCCTGATGCGCATGTCTACCCGAATGACGGCAGAATCGCTGCTTGTTTTTTTTGTAATCCTGTCTGCCTATTATTTCGCCGTGTTAATTACCGACCTGCGACGGGGAAATGTGCCATCCATGTGGAAGTATGGATGCACGGGCCTCAGCCTCGGACTCGCATACCTGACCAAACCGGAAGGATTTCTCTTTTTTGCTTTCGGAACGGCGTTCTTGCTTTTCTTCACTATTCGCCGTGGTATGATGACCGTTTCGTGGTTTCGCCTTATTATACTACTTGTTTTGTTTGTCGCAACCATCGCTCCGCAGATCCTGTTCATCCACAGGAACACCGGAAAATGGGAGTTGACGACCTATAACAGGTTTTTGTTTCGGGGTTACGTGGAACCGTTGCTAACTCTGTCTCCGGGTGATGCCGCCGCAAATCGCAAGGTGGAGTACAACTACAATGCATATATTGTCCGTGGTCCATATACGGCTGAGAATCTGACAAAGGATATACGAAAGACACCGGACCATCTCGCGAAATATTTTCGCGGAATTTGGACCTTGGTCGGGCCCCTCTGTCTTCTCGGTTTGTTACTCTCCTTCTTTTTCTCAGACTGGAGAAGGGGTCCCCGCGGCTTGGTCTATTCCTATTTGTTTCCTGTGTTAGGTGTTTTTTTCTGGTATAATCCAACCGAACGGATGTTTCTCGCATTTCTTCCTTTTTTCATAGTCGTCACCTTGTACTCGATTCTTCAATTGAACGGCAGGTGGTCCGGAAGGCCCTGGCGCCGTGCAGCCATTATGGGACTGCTTGGGCTTTCAATTGCCTTCTCCTTTAGACCGATATCGAACAATTCACCCACCAATGCGGTCATCGGCAACCATAGACTGATGGGACAGTGGATCAGGCGAAATCTTCCGGAAATGGAAGGGAAACTGTTGGCGGA
>JAGQUY010000442.1 GCA_020438245.1 Bacteroidota bacterium | reverse complement strand
TCTCCCTGAAAACACGGAAGTCGGTTGTTGTAAAAAACCCGTTTAAATAGTTTATCTCTAAGTCGAAACGCAGGTCTCGTTTGTCACTCCCATACTTGTCCATCGCATCCTGATAGCTAATCCTTCTGATTGGGAGGGAGATGGTCTGTTTTTTTAACTCTCTGAAGACGTTGCACATGAGTTCTTCCACCACGGCCATGATGTCATCCCTGTCAACGAAAGCCATCTCGACATCCACCTGTGTAAATTCAGGCTGTCTGTCTGCACGCAGATCTTCGTCCCTGAAACACTTGACAATTTGAAAGTATCGATCGTATCCTGAGACCATCAGCAACTGTTTGTAAATTTGAGGAGACTGTGGCAGAGCATAAAACTTTCCCGGGTGGACACGACTTGGAACCAGATAATCTCTGGCTCCTTCCGGCGTACTTTTCATCAGAACGGGCGTTTCCACCTCAACAAACCCTAAATCCGAAAATTGATTCCGTACCAATTGGGCGAGTTGATGTCTGAAAACCATCGCCTCTTTCATCACCTGCCGTCTGAGGTCCAGGTATCGATACTCCAGTCGAAGGTCCTCGTCCGGATTTGCTTTGTCGTCGTTGATTTCAAATGGCGGTGTTTTCGAAATACTCAAGATTGACAGCTGTTCGGCATGGATTTCAATCTGTCCGGTAAGCATGTTCTTGTTCAAATTGGCATCCGCGCGTTGAACGACCAGCCCGGCAACTTGAATGACAAACTCACTTCTGAGTTCTTTTGCCTTTTGATGAATAGGAGAATCCGGATTGAAGAGAACCTGCGTAATTCCGTACCGATCCCTTAAATCTATAAAGATGAGCGCTCCCAGATCGCGACGTCTATGAACCCAACCGGTGAGACGGACTTTTTGCCCGACGTGATCCGAACCAAGTTCTCCACAAGTGTGTGTGCGAAAAGTGGTGCTGAGTTTATTGGTCATCGTTCATATCCGGTTCAAACACAAAAAAACCGTCACGAACAATTCGCGACGGTCTTCTTGGTAAAAATTCTCGTTTTTATTTTGTGAATACAAAAGTCTGATTGACGGTAACCGTTCCGCGTTTTCCTCGTGGAAAGCTCCAACCCCGAATTCTGCTGGTAATACAGTTGGCCACACCGGCGCCTACGGTATTGGTGGTAACCGTAACACCGGACACCCGTCCGGCTGGATTGATCTTAACGGCAACACTCAATTTACCCTTCAGGTCCGGGGATTTCTTGAGTTCTTTTTGGTAACAAGCGTTTATCGCTGCGGCGTTGCCATCAAATACTGCCTGAATGTCACCAGCAGATACGGCTCCGGCCCCGGCTCCACTCACAGATGCTTTACCTACACCTATCAATCCACCTCCGGCAGCTCCAGCGGTAACTGAAAGACCACCCGGATCTCCCAAGAGACTAGTTAAGTCGCCGATTCCACCTTCACCGCCCACGACTCCGCCTGCTCCCAATTGGCTTTTGGCATCGCCGCCAGCAGCATCTCCGAGGCTTCCTATTTGCCCCAGTACGTTGTCCAGACCTGTTGAACTTCCACTGAAGTCGACCGCAGCATATTTGCCACCACTGGCACCCGTTGCTCCGGCCACGGCAAGAACACCTTTACCGGAAACACCTTTGGCCGCTTTGGCTGCCCGCGCTGCAGCAGCCGCCTTCGCAGCTGCAGCCTTGCTTGCTTTACCCACGTTGCCAGCCGGTGCCTTGATTTGCGCCTGTTGGGTCACAGCCTGAGACGCGGGATCCTCTTTAGGCTCTTCCTTCGGCTTGTCTATTTCTTCCAACAATTTTGGATCAATCTTGTTGATCTGACCAATTCGCTTCAAAAGACGCGAACTGAGGGCAGTTGGTGTCGCAGGTTTTGGTTGCGCCGCAAAATACATAAGCGGTCCCCAAACGCCGACGAGGCAGGCACACCAAATAATCAAAATTCTTTTATCGAGGGACGTCCAGAAGTCTTTTTGAAACTCCTTTGGAAACGCAACAATTCTGACTTCGCGGGCACCCGCGGAAGCGCGTCCACCCGGAGGTGCAGCAGAAGCTCTGAGGCTTTCTCTGCCTTCTTGTTGGTCAGCGTTTTTCATAAGATCCTCCTTTTCAAGGCTTCCGCAAAAATTGGATTATGGAATTGCTCATTCACCGAATACATCTTTTGGATTGCTAAGGTTACCCATTAATCGCAGATTTGAAAATTGATTTCGACCTGCTGTAATCACCACCTTCAACAATAGATTAAAGGGTGTTTTTTCGTCCGCCGTGATGACCAGTTCTTTCTTAAACTCGATACCAAACTTGGATTCCAGATCAATGGCTCGGGAAGCTTCTTCGTCCAATTTTTCCGCGAGCTGCTGAATCACGTAACTGTTCTTCTGCGCCAGAACCTGATCAACATCCACTATCGGGTCACGTTTGAAATAGATCGCCCTGCTGGAAATACCCACAGACAGAGTCTTCTTGGGCTTGTTGTTGACCAAGATCAAAGGCGGCTTCAGACCATCGGCCTTTGTGGCCAACGAACCTTCGGTTGAAAAGGACATCAACAGGAACAAGAGCATGATGGTTAGAATGTCCATCATGGAGTTCATGTTCAACGTTCCCTCTTCTTTTCTTTTATTTTTCTTGGATGCAGACGGCTTAAAGGCCATGACAATACCTTTGGTTAAACGAGTTTAGATTAGGATCTTGCCAACCCCGATGTTGACAAACCACGGTTCCTTGACCACTTTTCCGGCTTGGTCCTTCAATTCCTTCGTGGCCGCTAGTGTGAGAACGTCCATGGTTGTAACGATAGATTGATACTCTATACCATCTTCGGCCGTAATGATGATGACCCTCTCGTCCTCGAATCCTTTTCCACCGATCGTTTTGACGATGTCCTTTATCTTCTTATCCAACCCGTCAAAATCGTAACGACCATCGGTAAGCTTGGGAAGCGTTGGACCTGCACCGCCTTCACCGGCGAGTATGACTGTATTGCCGGCAAGGGTCATTCCTTTTTCCGTAATTACGAGTTTGAGACCGACCTTTTTGGGCTCTTCTTTCGGCTTGTCTTGCGTTTCACTGTTATTGGGAGATGGACCGCCACCTACCGGAGGCAGGTTCAACTCAAGCCAACTGTTCTTTACAAACTGGGAGCAACTGAGCAACAGAGGAATCAAAATACACATCATATTCATGATGGGACGAAGGTCCAGTTCCGTGCTTTCAATTTTGACGGTTCGTCGCTGTGAAGGTTTAAAAGCCATGATTCAGCCTTCCTGGTTCAACTTTCTGACCAAATGTTTTTGTTTAAAACAAACCGAAAGTCACCCGGACTAGCGGTTTCCTGTCATTAAGTTGATCAATTTTACCATGTGTTCGTCCATTTCGTCAATAATCTTTCCGGTCTTCGTGGTAATCATGGTATAGACGATAATACAAGGGATAGCCACGGACAAACCCCAGATCGTGGTCAACATCGCAGCAGAAATACCACGAGCCAGCAACAGCGCTTTTTGATCTTCCGGAAGAGCCGGGTTGGCAACCGCTGCGAAGGACAGAATCAGACCGTACACAGTACCCATCAGCCCGAAGAGCGTTGAGACGTTGCTGAGCATTGCGATGTAGCCAGCGCGCTCACTTAGTTTCGGAATGATCTCCAAGGTGCCCTCGTCGACCGCATTTTGAATAGCGCGGAAATCAACGGGTCCGCCTTCCCGCTCTGCGGCCCTTTTTAACCCCGCAAGCACAACAGAAGGTAGAGCTTTGTCTTTTGCCGTTTCGCAAAGAGCAATGGCCTTCTTGAGATTGCCACCAGCAACCAGTTTTCGGATTTCAGCCATGAACTTCGCCGCATCAACATTCGAACGAATGAAAACAAAGTATATGCGCTCCAGCATTAACGCGAGTGCAGTAACAGCGCAAAGGGCAATGATCCACATGTACATGGACGCTTCCGTTTCCCACTTGAACGCATTAAAAAACTGTTGTAAGAAAAGTGCCGTTCCGCTGGCCCCTTCCTCAGCTGCATCTTGAGCATACAACGCACCGCTCGACAAGGCAGTCATCAGCACCGGCAGTGCCAATTTTGTCAATTTGGAAAATGAACTCGTTTTCATGAATGTCTACCTCCGCTTAAGGTTTCGTGGAATTAACTTCTATGATAATTTTTCAGGAATCGCAACGTTTGAGGTGTTTTGGACGTGAAAACAACATTGGTAATATAGGTAGCCGAAAATGAAATGCAAGTTTTTTTTGGCTACTAGTTCCTCTTCCGTTTCACCATCTTGTCGATTTCACTGAGATTCAAATGATCCGCATCTATAAAATCTGCTTTGTCCAGCAGCACCAAGTCTAGATATCGTCGCTTCAATTCTTTCTCATAGCTTTTCTGACCAATCACCTTTTCAATCTCCGGTGCAACACGACTTTGAAATAATGAAACACCGGGACCTTCGACCTTTCCGCGAATAGTTGCTTTGGCAAAGACCCCGACAAGATCGCCCGTAGGTTTGTAATAGACCGCCAGAATGGTTTTGTCACCGGACTGCTCTTCTTTCACAACATAAAACCTGGGATCAGGTGCCCGACCGGTAGCTGTGACAATCACAATCTGTTCTCCATTCTCATTCTCCGAAAGCTCCATCGCGGGATGCTCGATTTCCTGAGAAAAAAGCCCTGTATGACCGAGTAAGCAACTAATCATGAGAATACCGAAAATATACACGGCAGTTCGAATTGTCATATCGGCTACCTTCCCTTCACTACACGGCCCCGTCGGAACAGAGTCGGCTTGAGTTGTTCAGTCGCCGGCAAAGGCGGCTCGGCAAATTGAGCGGTTATGTCCTCAACCTCGAAAACTCGCAACAAAATTCTAATGCCATAGTGCTCCTTTGGCGTGACAAAATCACGCAGCGCAATCGCTAATACGTTTTTTCCCTGAACAAAGTTCTCGGGAAATAGGTCATGAACGTCGACGGTATCGCCGCGATCATCTCTTTCTTCTCCAAGATGGGTCCCGACAAACGCACCATTGAGATAGAACTCGTAACCGCCATCGGCAGCAATGAACATGCGGCCGCCCTGCGGACTACCGACAACATTGAATGTCTTTCGGATGTATACGACAGTGGTCG
>JAGQUY010000441.1:468-2569 GCA_020438245.1 Bacteroidota bacterium | reverse complement strand
TGTCGGAAAATCCAAAGAGAAAAACTGCCAACGTCATCGCAAGCACAGCCCAAATCAACCGAAGTCTTTCCAGCCAGGTTAATTCATCAAGAGGAGGCAGTATTTTCATTGGGTCAATCGCCGGCGGACAACTTCGAAAAATACAATTCCGGCACTTACCGATGCATTTAGAGAGTCTATTTTTCCTCTTTGAGGAATGTTAACCAAAAAGTCGCAGTGCTCCTTGACCAACCGTCGCATGCCGACACCTTCACTTCCAATAACAATGGCCAAACCTGATGTGACGTCTATGTCATAAATAGGTCTGTCAGCTTGCGCATCCATTCCATATATCCACAGACCGGATTTCTTCAATTCCTTTATGGCTTGAACCAAATTGGTTACCTGAACGACTGGAACATGCCATGCCGCACCTGCTGATGTCTTGATAACAGTATTGTTAACCTCAGCGGAACCGTGTTTTGGAATGATCACACCGTTAAAACCTGCACATTCGGCGCTGCGTATAATGGCTCCAAGGTTGTGCGTATCCGTGATACCGTCCAGAATGGCTATCGCCGGCAGAACACCTGCATCGGCTGCATGATCGATAATTGATTGCATATCTGCATATTCAAAGTGAGAAGTTTCAACCAGAGCCACCACGCCCTGATGAGACTCCTTGCCCGCTTTCTCTTCGATTCGTTTGGGCTCCACCGATTTGACAGGTACTGATTTTGATCGGGCCAACGTTCTGACATCGTCGAGAACGGATCCCTGAGCGGTCTGGGAGATCCATATTTCACGAATTACCTGCCGGCTTTTCAGGGCTTCCAGAACGGCACGGCGACCGTAGACATAATCAATCATCTTGTTGTTTCCGTATCTTGGAACCGGCTAGATTCTTTATTTTTGTACCAACTGTTCGAAATGAAGAGATAAAACCAAAGTCAGTTTCGGTCGTGGTTTGATAAATAAGGATCAAGCCCAACAAACCCAGAATAAAGTTCATGAACCACATGGCAAAAAATGGATTCAACAGCTGTCGATCTGCCAGATTCTCTCCCAGAATAAGGCAAAAGTAGTATGCGATGAAAAAGAACAGACTGATGCCGCCGGCTATACCGAGATTCCCGCGCCGAGCTTTGACACCCAAGGGAGCACCAAGCATAACAAAAACGATGCATGCCATCGGAATAGAATATTTCTTATTGACTTCAACCATGATCTGGTCCATCAACCTTTGATAGTTGTTCGCAGAGTTAAGGCTGGTAACAATTTGTTGAGTATTGAATTTTTGGCGTACTAACACGCTATCAATTCCCGGTCCCAATGGCCGTCCAGTCGGAGAAATGATACTCGCCGGTATTTCCAGTGTGGGTTTTCTTGATGTGTCGGCCAGTGCGGCTTGCACGGCAAGAGCGGCTGAGTCGGTCAGGGTCGTAACGTAGGCGACGGTATCGTCCGGTAAATTGATCAGGGTGAATGCATCGCTGACATGGTCTGCCAGAGTTTTCTCCAGAAGATGCCGATCCAAGTAGGACCTTGAACGATCATTCAATTCTCCGGCCAACTCAGGCATCGCGCTTAACGTCTCCACAACCCTCGCCAAGTTCTTATCTTTCTCTGCTTTGTACCGTGAAACATCCTCCATTAGCTGTCCACTGCTTTTTTCTCTTTCATTGTGGAAACTCTCATCTGTTCTTTTGATGGATAAATTTTCAACCGGGACCACTACTTTATACTTTGAAAAAACAATTTTCCGATAAGAATTGGGACGATGAGGCTGTACTTCATGTATTTCGCCGTTGTCAAGTGTCAGAATCATGCTTTCGTCGGCCTCATCAATCACAAGTTGACCGCTCTTAGCCGTAATCGTACGCTGCTCGTGGCGTTGGGTCTTGTCAAAAATTGTGACACCATAAATGGCTGATCCAAGCTCGTCTTTGTTGTCTACAATCAGACTGAAATTCTCGATACCCTCCAAAAATATTCCGGGCTCGATGCTGAGGGTTGGACGCTTCGCCTGAATATTTCTTTTCAAGACTCTTGCATTGTGATTTGCAACCGGCAAAATCCGGTCATTGAAAAGAAAAAGTGCAACCGTCAGACATCCGGAGAC
>JAGQUY010000441.1:0-410 GCA_020438245.1 Bacteroidota bacterium | reverse complement strand
ACCTCGTTGTCTGATGACAGTCTGCCGAAAGCCATGATGGTTGCCACCAGTACTGACATCGGCACTACCAGAACAAGAATTCCCGCCAGGTTATAGGCAATAAACTCCAGAATAATCTGCATACTAATGCCCTTGCCGATTATGTATTTCATCGCCTGCAATATGAAATTCAACAGGAGCATTGATGTGATGAGTGAGAAAGCGAAGAAGAATGGACCTATATGCTCACGAAGGATGTAGCGCGCGACGACAAACATGCGCGATGAAGATCAGGAAGACTTTAGCAGGTTGATTTGGTCACGCAACTTGGCGGCCAGCTCGTAATTTTCACTTTCAATCGCTTTTTGCAGATCCTTCTCGAGCTTATCCATGCTGTTAACGGCGCCCGTGGAATTCTCTGCGGTTACACT
>JAGQUY010000440.1 GCA_020438245.1 Bacteroidota bacterium | reverse complement strand
GGAATTGTATTTTTCGAAGTTGTCCGCCGGCGATTGACCCAATGAAAATACTGCCTCCTCTTGATGAATTAACCTGGCTGGAAAGACTTCGGTTGATTTGGGCTGTGCTTGCGATGACGTTGGCAGTTTTTCTCTTTGGATTTTCCGACAACTTCTTTGAGTTGGAACAGTCGTATCGCACCATCCTTTCTTTGATTCTTGCTCTACACAGCATTTATCAGATTGTGCTTATTCGATTCAAGAGGAATCTGAGCAAGGAAGCGTGAAATGTCCCGTTTCTTTTTGATTTTCTTGTTTCTTTTGGTCGCCTGCAGAGGTGAAAACCCAAAAGGAGCGACGACTCCAACTTCCGGGCAGATTTTGGTTCACTGTGATTTTGCGGTACATGGAGTCATCGACTCCTGTGCGCGGGAATTCATGCGTCTCTATCCCAAGGCTCGCGTTTCAGTAAAACCGGTTACTACACAGGGCGCGATTACCGATTTTCTCAACCGGAGCGTGACTTGTATTGTTGTTACCCGGGATTTGGACTCTACGGAGAAGCATTTCGCGGATCGTAACAACATTACCGTTTCCTCTTATGAGATCGCTTTCGATGCAATGGCATTTCTCGTTAATAGCAAGAATCCGATAAGCAGCCTCAGCATGGACGAATTGCGACGCTTTTGGACCGGTGGTATCACGAATTGGTCCTCTATTTCACCCTTTGATCATCGAGTTGAGCTTTGCATTGACTCACCGGAATCGGGTAATTTGCGGTTCCTTGATGAGAAAATTCTGAGGGGCGCAGCAATTCCCCGGTGTATTGTTATCGTTGATTCTTCCTACCGGATACTCAATCAAACGTTGGCGACGGTTAGTCATCGTGAAGGTGCGTTGGCATTCTTAAGCAATTCCTGGCTGTTTTGGGACTCATACAAGAGAAACTCACGGGACGTAAAGGTGCTAAGAATCTCCAAAAGAGCGGGAGAGCGATCTTTCAGCCCTGACCCTGCATTTGTTCACCGGGGTGATTATCCTCTCAGTCGTCTGATCAGAATCATTCATAGTGAAAGCGCGGGATCGCTTGCATCGGGGTTCAGCGCTTTCCTTTGCGGAACGGAGGGGCAACGGATTATGCTCGAGGCGGGCGCGGTTCCCGCGGTGAGTCCAGTGCGGCTAAAGTACTAGACAGTAAAAGGAGCAGGGAAGCTCCGACAACCAACTATTGCAATAAAAGCGGTTAGGGGCTATTTTCAAAAATTGATGTTAACCAAATGGCAACGATGTCTGCCAAGGAGCTCTCCGAATGAAGCAATCTGTATTCATGACAGTCTTGATGGTAGTTGCATTCTCAATTTCCTTAGTAATTTACGAATATGTTTTTGGAGCAGAGGGAGACCCGTGGGGGCTCGAATACATCTACAAGGGCGGTTACCTCGTCGTGATTTTGATGATGCTTTCGATCATGGTTCTTACGTTCGTATTTGAGCGATTTTTCTCGCTGCGAAAGTCCGCAGGCTTGGAACCACTACCCAACTTTACGCGAAAAGTCCAAAAGAACATACAAGAAGGAGACATCGCGGCTGCTATTGAGATTTGCACTGTTCAGAAAGGAGCGTGCGCCAACATTCTGCGGATGGGTTTGGAGGGATTTCAGAAGGGAGGATCAAGGAACTTATCGTTGTACCACCGAATATCAGAGGCCAGAAGGGCGATTGAAGCGGCCACGGTTCTCGAGGTGCCCCTATTGGAAAAAAACCTGATTGCGCTTTCCACAATTGCATCCATTGCCACGATGGTAGGGTTGCTGGGAACGACAATTGGGATGATCCGTGCGTTCAAGGCTCTTGCCCAAGCCGGTGCTCCGGATGCCGTTCAGTTGTCACTAGGAATCTCTGAAGCGTTGATCAATACGGCAGGCGGATTGTTTGCTGCCATTGTTGCGATTGTCGCCTACAATTATTTTGTTAACAAGGTGGATACCTATACCTACTTCATTGAAGAAGCAACCCACAATATGCTTGAGACGATGGAAAATAAGTATGAAATGGAAGAGGAGAAGATAAGTTAAGCCATGGTGCCAGCAAGAAAAAGTCGGCTCGGGGTGAGGCTTGATATGACGGCCATGGTAGATG
>JAGQUY010000439.1 GCA_020438245.1 Bacteroidota bacterium | reverse complement strand
CGCCCACTGCCAGTTGCCGTTGTTGCTGGATAATTCATAGTCCAGTAATTTATCTGCGAAATACTTTTCCCCCCATCTCCAATCGACGTGAAGATGCTTTACAAGAAAAGACGCCGTTATCATCCGAACTCTGTTGTGCATATAACCGGTCGCGTTTAATTCTCTCATTCCCGCATCGACCAGAGGAATGCCCGTTTTCCCGTCGCACCACGCCCGGAACCAGCTTCGGTTGTTGATCCAGGGGATAGAATTATAGACCGGGTTGAAACAGGATGTAACCGTATAGGGAAAATGCCAGAGTATCATCATGAAAAATTCCCTCCAGATCAGCTCCGACAAGAAAGTTTTTGGACCAGATCCGGATAAGCCGAGGGATGTCGATACCAGCGAGCGAATTGAAAGATTTCCAAATCTGAGGTACGTAGACAGGTGGGATGTCGCATCTTCCGACGGCATATCCCGGGTGTCTTGGTAGTCGTCCAGCCTAAGCCGTTTGAATTGGTGCCATCTTTTTGCCGCTTCACTTTCCCCGCCCTGGAAAATGTTCCTCTGTTGAACAAACCCTATGTCTTTGAGATTCCGAACGAATTTTAAAGGGGCGTTCAGCGGCTTGATTCTCCCAACCAATCGTGGCATGGTGTCATGAATCATGATCGCATTGTCTGAAAGATTTACAAGCCATCGATTCTTGTATGCGGTGAAGACCTTATAGGGTGTGGCGTCCTCTTTGAGTACTTCATTTTTTTCGAAAATGACCTGGTCTTTGAACGTGTGGCAGTACACTCCGGAAGACTTGCAGAGCTTCTGGATCGAGCTGTCCCGAGAGACGGCGAGAGGTTCGTAGTCGTGATTGTAAAAAAGAGCGTCGACGGAATTGTGATGAAAAAGAATGGGAAAAATATCGGCAGGGTTGCCGTGGAAACAGTTAACCGGCGGCAGTGACTTTGCATGAAGGCGACTGTCTATGTCCTGAATTGATTCCCAAATAAAACTCAGTCGTCTGTCTTCAGCGGGAAGTGACTTCAAGATGCCCGAATCAAAAATAAAGACCAGGGAAATATAGTCACTCGCTTCAAGAGCCTCCCGTAAAGCGGTGTTGTCCCGAAGGCGAAGGTCCCGCCTCAGCCAAACGATGGAATGTCGGTAGCGCGAGTTCACGGGATAGTATATCGAGCCTGTTCTGGACAAACAATGTTTTGTTTTTCGTCATTATTGGCTATAATTCATGCGGTTTTTTGCGAGGCAGTCTAATGTACTCCAGTCTCCGGGAATGTGTTAGCGATTTGGAACGCCATGGTCATCTGATCCGCGTAACGGAACAAGTGGATCCCCATCTTGAGATGGCCGAGATCCAGCGCCGAGTCTATGAAGTTGGCGGGCCGGCTGTTCTCTACACCAATGTCCGAGGTTCGAAGTTTGCCTGCGTTTCCAATATGTTCGGATCGCCCGCACGGACTCGATTTATTTTCCGGAAGACCCTGGAGACAGTTCAGAAAATGATTGATCTCAAGGTTGACCCGTCTGCCCTTCTGAAGAAACCGTGGAGGTACATCGACGCCGGATTCGGGGCATTGCATACGCGGCCAAAACGGGCTGTCACGGCAAAGGCCCTGTGCTGCACTTGCAGACTCTCCGAGTTGCCGCAAATACAATCTTGGCCGGATGACGGCGGGCCGTTCATCACCCTGCCGCAAGTTTACTCTGAGCATCCCGATCACCCGGGAACCAGGTTATCGAACCTGGGGATGTATCGAATTCAACTGGCAGGGAACGAATACGTGCCGGATCAGGAGGTTGGTCTGCACTACCAAATCCATCGTTCGATCGGAGTACACCACGCTGCGGCGTTGCGCAGACGAGAGCCTTTGCGCGTCAGCATTTTTGTGGGTGGACCACCAGCCCATACAGTGGCGGCGGTCATGCCGTTGCCGGAGGGGTTGAGTGAGTTGATGTTTGCCGGTGCGCTGGCTGGTCGGCGTTTTCGTTTTTCCGTCGATTCGGCGGGACATGTCTTATCCGCAGATGCCGACTTTGTACTTACCGGAACCGTTTATCCGGATCGCATGAAACCTGAAGGTCCGTTTGGCGACCATCTTGGATACTACAGTTTGAAACATGAGTTCCCGTTCGTGGTGATCGACAACGTATATCATCGCAGGGACGCGATTTGGCCTTTTACCGTAGTCGGCCGGCCGCCTCAGGAGGATACCGGTTTCGGTGACTTGATCCACGAAATTACCGGACCTGTGTTACCCACCATGATTGCAGGATTGAAAGCAGTCCACGCCGTGGACGCTGCCGGCGTCCACCCGCTCCTACTTGCTATTGGCAGCGAACGTTATACGCCATACGAGGAGCGTCGACCAATGGAAATTCTAACCATCGCGAATGCGCTGCTTGGACAAGGGCAGCTTTCGCTGGCTAAGTACCTTCTGATAGTTGCAGCAGAGGACAATCCGGCACTTGATATT
>JAGQUY010000438.1 GCA_020438245.1 Bacteroidota bacterium | reverse complement strand
TGGGTCTGCTCACGTATAATCCGGAGCGGCAGCCGGGGGCCGAGTGGATTTCCGCCTGGATCGTGCTGACCCTGTATTTCGGCCTGAGTGTTTTCTTGGTAAAATTGCGTATAAGGAGAGTTCGTTCGTGGCAGGGCTTTGTATACCTTGGGCTGATCAGTGCAGTATATTTCTTTCTGCTTCCGCCCCTGCAGGCCTCCCTTTTAGTACTTATCGCAGTAATGCGCAGCGTTCCGTTTTTGATTTTCCCTGCTTGGGGAGGACGTTGGCATCTGAAATCGGTCGGTCTGACGGAGACGGTCTATGTAATTCTCATGATCATGACTCTTGTCATGGTCTCCAAAGTCGGTACGGCATAGATTCGTCGGAACAATCGAAGGAATCAAGACGATGCACCACAAAGTTATTATCGAGCCGTTCAGAATAAAGACGGTCGAGGCGATCGCAATGACGACAGATCAGGAGCGAAGGCAGTTCCTGAAAGACGCACACTTCAATCCATTTCTATTGAAGTCGGAGCAGGTTATCATAGATCTTCTGACAGATAGCGGCACTTCAGCCATGAGTGCGTCCCAATGGTCGGCCATGATGTCCGGCGACGAATCGTACGCGGGGGCAAGAAGTTGGCATCGGCTTGAAAAGACCATTCACGACCTGACCGGGTATCCCCACATATTGCCTACCCACCAGGGAAGGGCGGCTGAACGAATTTTGTACAGTCACTTGGGCGGCAAGGGGAAGGTCTTTATCAGCAATACTCACTTCGACACAACGAGAGCCAATATTGAATTCAGCGGAGCCGCGGCGATTGATTGTCCGGTTGAGGAGTCTTTGCATACCGAAGTGACCTATCCGTTCAAAGGCAATCTGGATACCAAGCGGCTTAGAGCATTGATTAAGGAACATGGATCAGAAAATATTGCGGCGGTTATTCTGACGGTGACCAATAATACCGGGGGCGGGCAACCCGTAAGTATGGCCAATGCACGTGAAGTGGGCGAGATCTGCAAACAAAATGGCATTCTGTTCATCCTTGATGCCTGCCGAATTGCAGAGAACGCGTACTTTATCAATCATAGGGAAAGGGGATATGGGGAAAAGACATACAAAGAAATTGCCCAGGAAATGTTTTCGTATGCCGACGGCTGTGTGATGAGTGCCAAGAAGGACGGTCTGGTTAATATCGGCGGATTCCTTGCCTTGCGTGACAAGGAGCTTTCTGATGCGTGTACCAGCCTGTTGATCATTACTGAAGGCTTCACGACGTATGGAGGTCTGGCGGGCAGAGATATGGAAGCGATGTCGGTGGGTTTGCAGGAGGTGTTTGAACCGGACTATTTGACGTATCGAATTCGCAGTACGCAGTACCTGGGCGACAAGATTCACGAACTCGGCGTACCAATTATGCTGCCGGTCGGCGGGCACGCAGTCTATGTCGATTCCATGAAACTCTATCCACATATACCTGTTGACGAATATCCCGGCCAGTCGTTGGTCTGCGAATTGTATGAAAAGGGTGGAATTCGATGTGTCGAGATTGGGTCGGTTATGTTTGGGAAATATGACGAAACAGGAAAGTTGATTCCGGCCGCGATGGAATTGGTTCGTTTGGCAATTCCGCGCAGAGTATACACCCAAAGCCATGTGGACTATGTCGTCGAGGTATTTCGAGAAATTGTGGCGACCAAAGACCTGGCCAGGGGACTTCGTATTGTCAGAGAGCCGAGGTTCCTAAGACACTTCACTGCACACTTTGAGAGGGTATGAAATCGGTTATCAACATTCTTCTGTTCTCGTGTTTTGTCCTTCCGCTTCATGCAGGTGAAATTACCGTCCATCCCGGTGATAATTTGGCTGCCGCGATTACTTTGGCTCATGCAGGAGATACCATCCTAATCCGGAAAGGTGTTTATTCGGGTGTTGGGATTGTGATCAACAAACCGTTGAGTCTGGTCGGAACCGGTTGGCCAATTATCGACGGAGAAGGAAAGGGTGAAATCTTCACCGTAATGTCCGATAGGGTCAGTTTTGAAGGACTTGAAATTGCGCATGCCGGTTTGAGTTATATCAAAGAGAATGCGGCCATCAAGGTCCGTGACGTCAGGTACTGTACGATCCGAAATAATCGCTTTCGGGATAATTTCTTCGCCATTTATGTATCAAACAGTCACCATAGTGTGATTGAAGACAACCTGATTTTTGCAACGGTAAAGCGGAATACGTCTACGTCCGGCAATGGAATTCATGTTTGGAAAAGTGACTCCATCCGGATCGTCCGAAACGACATAACCGGTCACAGGGACGGTATTTATTTTGAATTTGTACGGGAAGCCCTTATCAGCGACAACAGAAGCGAGGATAACCTTCGCTATGGTCTGCACTTCATGTTTTCGGATCATTGCCGGTATGTTCGTAACACTTTTCGCGGAAACAGTTCCGGGGTGGCGGTTATGTATTCCAAGTACGTTGAAATGACGGAAAATGTTTTTGAAAACAATTGGGGACCCGCCTCCTACGGAATCATGCTGAAGGATATCAACGACAGTCATATTAGAGGAAATCGATTTGCCAACAACACCATCGGAATTTTTGCGGAGGGATGTTCAAGATCGATGATTGAAAGGAATGATTTTGCGGACAATGGCTGGGCTTTGAAGATTATGGCCAACTGCGACGATAACAAAATTTTCAAGAACAACTTTATCGGCAATAGCTTTGACGTTTCAACGAACAGTACGTTCAGTTATAATACTTTCGAAAACAACTATTGGAGCAACTACACCGGATATGATCTGGATCGGGACGGGATCGGAGACGTTCCGTACAGGCCCGTAAGATTATTTTCCTGGATCACGGAACACCAGCCGGCGTCGCTCTTTCTTCTCCGGAGTTTTTTCGTGACCGTTCTCGATCTGGCTGAGGCGATGATACCGGTGCTGACTCCGGCCAAACTTATGGACGCAAGACCCAGTATGCGTAGAATATTATGATTAAGTTGGAGAATCTGAAAAAAAGCTTCGGACTGCTTGAGGTGCTCAAGTCGGTATCATTTGATATTGGGTCAGGGACGGTTGCTGCCATTATTGGCCCGAACGGTTCGGGAAAGTCGACGATCATCAAGAGTATCCTGGGCTTGGTCAAACCGGATGACGGCAACATCTGGGTCCGTTCTGAACTTCTTCGTGGGGGGGCCGACTATAAGAAACAGGTTGGCTACATGCCCCAGCAAGCCAAGTTTCCCGAGAATTTGACTGTTGCGGAGCTGCTTCGCATGATAACAGACCTGCGAGGAGGCCCGGCGGACACAGATCTTCATCTGTATGAGGCGTTTCGTCTTGAAGCGGAAAGCGACAAGGCACTTCGAACACTGTCCGGCGGGACAAGGCAAAAGGTGAATGCGCACCTGGCATTCATGTTTAAGCCCGAGATTTTAATACTGGACGAGCCTACAGCCGGCCTCGATCCTATTTCCAGCAGCATTCTCAAGGATAAGATTCACTTGGAAAAAGAAAAGGGCCGAACCATCATTATTACCTCTCACATCCTCAGTGAACTTGAAGAGTTGAGCAGTAAGATCATATTTCTGCTGGACGGGCGAATTTGTTTTGACGGATCACTTAGTACGCTTCGTGAGTCAACGGGTGAATTTACTCTTGAGAGGTCGATTGCAAGTCTTATGAAAGGACACCCGTTGTGGATGGCGTCCTGAAAATATTCAAATTTGAACTTCATAATCTGTCCCGGAGTAAGTGGGTCATTCTGTACGCAGTATTTTATTTTATAATCACCTATGGGCTGTTTCAATTTGAATCTTCCCAAAGCCGGGTGGTTGTCAGTCTTATGAATACGACATTGTTATTTATTCCGCTGGTGAGTGTTGTTTTCGGGACCATGTATCTCTACCACTCCAGGGAGTTCATTGAACTGCTGCTCTCCCAACCGATTCAAAGAACTACTATCTTTTGGGGCCTTTACATGGGAATAACGATTCCTTTGAGCCTTGGCTTCGTTCTTGGTGTTGGGATTCCGTCGGTTGCGTATGGGATGAACAAACTGGAGGACGTGAAAGTTCTCGGAGGACTGCTGACAATGGGTGTTTTTCTGACCTCTATTTTCGTCGCGTTTGCTTTTCTGCTGTCGATTCGTCATGATGACAAAATGAAGGGACTTGGTTTTTCCATTCTTGTGTGGTTTTTCTTCGGCGTTTTGTATGATGCGCTTATTCTTACCGGGAGTTTTGTATTTGCGGACTACCCACTTGAAAAAGCGATGCTCTTTTTGAATTTCCTGAATCCGATCGACATCGCAAGAACCTTCCTGCTTCTCCAATTGGACATCTCAGCATTGATGGGCTATACGGGGGCTGTATTCAGCAAATTTTTTGGCGGATGGATGGGTATGACCACTGCATTGGGTGTTTTGGTCATGTGGACGCTGGTGCCTTTGCTCGTAGCGTTGCGAATTTTTCGCAGTAAAGATTTCTGATAACTGGTATGGGCGGACCATGCTTACCGTATATCTTGTCTCGGTTTTCATTCATATTCTTTGTGCCGTAATATGGCTGGGTGGATTGGTTTTGTTGCTGCTGGTTTGGCTGCCCGCTCACTCAGAAATGCCGCACTGGATAGCGAAGGGAGACATGGTCTTCAGACGGGTGGCGTGGTATGCATTTGCAGGGCTTGTAGTCACCGGAATTTATAACGTACTTGCTCGGGGGTGGTCTTGGAGCGACCTTATTGGGTTGTCATTTTGGCAATCGGCCTTCGGTCAGACGTTGGCTGTCAAGTTGTTGCTATTTGCGCTGATCCTTGGGATTAGCGCGTGGTATGACTTCGTAATTGGCCCACGTTTGTTGGAGCTCGGGCGGGGAGCTGATAAAGAACTTCAAGAAATGAGACGGCGGGCGAAAATACTTTGTCAATGCAATTTTGCGCTGGGTCTGGCGGTGCTGATCTGCGCCATTATGCTCGTGAGAGGCAGACCTTTTTGATATGCCCTGTTTAACCAGATATTTTATCAAGGCCGGACTGCTTTATTTTGGAGGAGGACTGGCTCTCGTCTTTTTGAGCAATCTCCTTGCCCTCGACGAGTATCCGTGGCTTGCATCGGCCACTCCGGTCTATTTTCACATGATCATGGTTGGTTGGATCACCCAGATCATTATGGGTGTTTCTTTTTGGATGTTTCCGGCGCTGGCAAGAGATAATCCACGGGGCAATGAGCGACTAGGATGGTTAGCATGGGCCGGAATAAACCTCGGTATGATGGCACGGATGGTTGGAGAACCGCTATCCGCGTCAGGTACTTCAGTCTTTCCCGGACTGGTACTTATTCTTTCGGCACTCCTGCAGTGGCTGGGCGGGCTTGCCTATGTAGTTCTGATTTGGCCACGAGTAAAGGGAAAATAATGCCTTCCGTCTCCAGTTTTCTCATACGAACTGCCTTGGTGCACCTTGTTTTGGGATTTACGATAGGTGCCATTTTGCTGGTTGGCAAAGCGGTACATCATGTGCCCTTCCAATACCTTCCTATTCACATAGAACTCTTATTGGTCGGATTCGTAATTCAGTTGACCTTGGGTGTTGCATTCTGGATGTTCCCCAGATTGACAACGATCACGGATCGCGGACGGACAAAGCCGATTTTTGCAGCGTATGCGGTCCTCAACGTGGGTATTCTGTGTTGTTGCCTTTCCGTCTTCGAATTACCTCTGCTTCTTGGATTTGGTAGGGCCATGGAAGTTGTCGCCATGGTGGCGTTTGTTCTCAATCTATGGCCACGGATCTATGCATTTGGTCGATATTAGCCCTGCAGGGACATTGCAGGGTCGGCGGGAACTTCATGGCATGCCGATCACCGTATAATATCCATTTGCAAAAAGACCCGGGTTTTCTACATTAGATCATGAAGACATCTCCTGAAATGCTGGATTTAGTTGCGACCCGATTTAAGATTCTTTCAGAACCCATGCGCCTGCGAATTCTGCACGCGCTGCAACAGCAAGAAATGAACGTGCAGCAGATTGTAGATGCCACAGGGGCCCATCAGGCCAATGTGTCAAAACATCTCAACCTGATGCTGGACGCAGGGATTCTCAGAAGGCGCAAAGAGGGGCTGAACAGTATTTACGGAATTGCGGATGAGTCTATCTTCAAGCTTTGCGACATGGTTTGCAACGGAATTGAAAAAAATCTCAGAAAAAATCTGAACATCATGAAAAGCTAGAGTCGTCGTCCCAGTACGACCGTTGCCTTTGCTCTGCCGTTATACCCGCCTAATTCCTCGATGGCCTCCAAATAGATGATGTAAATACCCATTCTTGCGGTTCGGTTGGATTCGTCTTTTCCATCCCAATGCACTTCCCGGTGATTTCCGCTTGGGGAGTTGTTGAGAAGGGTGCGAACCAGGCGTCCCTGACTGTCATAGATTCGGAGAGTCAATCGCGACTGAACAACGGGCAATTCAAGTTGAATAACTGTTTCCTGGTGTTGATCCACAAAAAATGGATTCGGATCTGCCAGAATTCGGATTCTCTTTGAGACCAACCCGGTGTATATGCTGTTGATGGCCCCTGGAGTCCCTCCCTCCGGAAAAACACACGAGCCCCAATTTTGGCTCTGGTTGGCTGCGTCCTGAGGTTTCCTACGCTCCAGAGAAATTCCATCACCGCCGCCCCATGTTTGAATATAGTCGACACTATCGATGACCGTTCCGATCCAATCGCGAAGAATGACTCTGGCACCGGCGTTTGTGAGTGCCGGCAAACCGTCCTCGGGAACGATCAGCGCTTGGGCGTTGTACTGAAATCTGGATGGCAGGGAGGTCTTGGAAGATAAGATCAGATAGTCGTTGGGTTCAAGCATCCGGACAGTAGATGTCAGAACGGATTTCGAATTTCCAACCTGAATGCTCCAGTTAAGGAGGTTTATCGGTGAGTTGCCCGGATTGTATATTTCTACATATTCAGCTTCACCGGGGAAGGGGCTGTACATGACTTCATTAAGGACTAGTGAATTCCTGCTAAAAGGAGTCGCAGAGCTGGCGCTGTTTGGCAATGCCGGAGTTGATTTTTCCGGAGAAACCGATGTTGTCCAATTGCCGGGATCCAACGACGATTCGTCTGTGCGCAATCTCTCCAAACTCTTTCCGTTACCTCCGCCCCAGGACGAAAAGTAGTAAACGCTGTCAATCGTGTGTCCAACATCGTCTTTGATGACGATGGCGTCTTCACTGTTGCCAAGCGACGGCATGGACGAAACCAACAGAACGAGACTGTCGGGAACAAACGGAAACCGGGAAAAGAACAGGGTATCCCCCGTCAGGACACGGAATGAAAAAGCGGGTACCACATGGGCGCCAGTTGTGATGATCTTCGAAGTCGATGCATCTGCAATCCTGAAATTGTGAAGATCAATCGGAAAGGCCGAGTTATTGAAAATTTCAACGAATTCAACAGAGCTCGCGTCCGGTTGATACAGGATTTCGTTGACGATGAGAGTTTGCGGCCGTGAACCAATCTTGACGCCCAAATACGCGATTCCGTTCTCCGGGCGTTGGTCCGAAGGATAATCGATCTGAACGATGATCATTCTGGTTACCGAACGTTGACGATTTTCTCTGAACAACAAAGTTGGGACAACCCATTCAAATGTCAGAATGCTGGAGTCTCCGGTGAAAACGGAGGTGACAAGAGCAGAGTCGATCAACTCCGAGGATTCCTGAATTTGATTATTATTTGCATCATCAAACAGGCGAACCAAGCAGGAATTGAGAGGTTCGAGTCCTACGTTTCGGAGGACCACCCGCACCTGGACGTGGTCTCCCGAAACCGGAAATTCCGGTGTTAGGGTGATGTCGGATGGGAAAACAGCAGCGTCAAAAGGGAGCGGTGTTATTGTGTTGATCGTCCCGGGACTGCCGCCTTGGGAGGAGGAAGTACTTTGCCAATTGCTTTCCAAATAGGACAGCGAATCGGGGGCTATCCTCTCCAGCGAAACATCAAGATCCCCGCCCCATCGTGCATCATAATACAAACTATCAACAACCGATCGTGTACTGTCAAAGAGGACCAGTTGATCACCGCTGTTGTTCAGGGATGGAAGCGTAGTCATGAAAACAGTCGGAATTGGACCCGGGAAACGGTTTCGGAAGAGGATGGAATCCCGCGCAATAACAAGGAAGCCGTTCGGAGGTAACGACACGGAAGAGTTTGAAATAACTTTCGGACTTGTAAAAGAAGCTTCGTCTGCAATCAGCCACTTCTTCAGATCGATCGAATGTTGACTGCGATTATACAACTCTACCCACTCCGTGGAGGCGCTCGACGGCAGGTAGTTGATTTCGTTGATGATAACGGCCTGACTGGGCGAACGAAATACTATAGATTTTACGAAACTGTTGTTTTCCGGGCTTTCATCGCCCGGCATGGAGACGTGCAGCATTGTGATTTGGCCGCTCGTAATGGCGGTGTCTTGGAATTCTGCCATCACCGTGGCCGTTGGAAGGAGGGGACCGAACGACTGATTTGTCAAATATAGAGTGTCCTGTGCGATGATGCGAAACAGCTCCAGTTGGAATGGGTAACTTGTCATAAGACCTTCGTTCTTGACAGAAACATTGATCTTATAGACCTGGCCTGTAGATGGAAAGACAGGAGACGTGAGAACGCTCTGTAGAACAAGATCCTGGTTTGGCGGAATGACAGTGTTGGCCATCCCGGGACTTCCCCCATCAACGGCAAGTGACGTTGCCCAATTGGAGGGAGAAAGACCGGAGGAGTCCGGGAATCGTCTTTCAAGAGACCTGTTCAAGGCACCACCCCAAGAGGGCTCAAACCGAAGACTATCCATAGTATTAAGAGAACTGTCAAGTACGCCGACGATATCCCCACTGTTGTTGAGACTTGGAAAGTTCGACGTGAAGAAAGCCCGTGAGGCTGTAAGACCATATTTCTGCACAAAAAGACCGGAGTCTTTCCCAACGATCACAAAATCGCCCGGCTTCATGAAGTACGAGGTTGAGCAAAACGTTTTTGGGCCGGCAAATCCGTTCTGATCTGAGTTTCCGTCCGCAACCTTCCAGTTCCGCAAATTGATGGTATCAGAACTGCGGTTATATAGCTCAATCCACTCCGTTGAAGAATCTGAAGGCTGATAGTTGATTTCGTTGATGACAATGGAGTTTCTCGCCGGTGATACATCGAAAGCAACAGCTACGGTATCGTTGTTGGGGGATTCATCGGAACCCGGCAGGAGCCTCCCGGAATCGCTAATTACGAGCAGGCGATGGCGCCCAACCGTGGTGCCGGGTAAATAAACCGTGTGCTCCACCGAATCTCCCGGCAAAAGCGCAATCGAGATCGATGTTGAGTCGATCTGTTCTGACGAAGATGGAAATCCATCCGAATTCAAATCGTCGTATATTCTCAGGGTGAAGCCGGTAAGATCGCGCACGCCGTTATTTTCAACAACCACGTTCAACATAAAAGGGCTTCCCTGGCTTGGGTGAAGAGGACTTATGCGTGCAGTGTTGAGGGAAAGGTCATATGAGAATAAAATGGCAATGATGCTGGAAAGCTGATTGTTGGCCGTAGACGAGTCGAGTGGAGATGATACTGTCGCGATGAATGTGCGATTTCCGCCCGGCAAACCCTCCAAGATCGAATTAACAATCGTGCAGTCGTTCCGTGAGAGAAACAGGTTGAACGACGACGAATCGACCAGCTCTATTCCATCCGGCAGACCGTTACCATTCGCATCCAGGTACAAACGATACTCAAGAAACGTCACCGGACGGATTCCCCGGTTGTAAATGGTTGTCATTACCTGAAAAGAGTCCTCCGACGCGGGTGCAACGGGTTCGAATGCGATCGCTTCAACGGATAGGTCCGTTGTCGGCGGTGCACCGGGAGTCCCATTGTCATACAGTCCATTTGTCCAGTTTGTGATGGAATTGTCGGCTGTTAAAGATATTTTCTCATCGGAGTGACCGGGCAGATTGTCCACTGTGTAGGAGTATCGCGAGACCGTATCATAACCGGCCATCGAAGGCTTGATCAATAAGATCGTCTCGACAGAACTATTACTCAAGCCCCCATTGCCAAACGTAGTTCCCGATATCTTGAGGATTCGCGAAGTGTCGGGGACCAATCCGAGATACCTGCCGGTTGCGACAGAATAGTCCGCATCAAAAACGATGGCAAATTGGCCCGGATACAAAAGCGTGCCTTCTCCGGCATTGACAATTTTGTCTGAATCATTTCCACCCGCATTGTCAGAAAGTAACCACGCTGACAAATCGTAAGTTTGTGTCGTGCTGAAATTATACAGCTCGACATATTCATCGGTGGCTTCACTGCCCGACGGATCGAACATGACTTCACTGATGGTTA
>JAGQUY010000437.1 GCA_020438245.1 Bacteroidota bacterium | reverse complement strand
AACCGCCGTTTGATCGCCAAAATATTTTTTTGCCATTTCGTCCGTTACAACCAAAGTGAACGGCTCTGTCAACGCCGTCCTGGGGTCTCCCTCGAGAAATCGTATCGACAAGACGGACGGTAGATTTGAATCTGCAAAAAGGAATTTTTTTTCATTGAACGCAGTCTCTCCGAATTTGACCGTGAAGTTGCCGGCTTCCCGGAGACGCGCGGCAGCCTCCACCTCAGGCATTTCGCCGGCGAGTGTCCGTGCCAGCGGTGCGGCGGTCATCGGAACCTCAAGATCCTTGCCGTTCAAGCGGGCCTTCAGAACACCTCGGTATAGCCGATCGGCGTCGGGTCTGAATGTGTCATAACTCAATTCGTCACGGACATAAATTAGGATGAGCAGACACGCTGCCATGCCAATGGCCAGACCGGTTATATTGATGGCAGAGTAGCCTCTTTGTCTGATCAGATTTCTAAAAGCAATCCGCAGGTAGTTCTTAAACATTTTCCCTCCTATTCATACCTCAATGCCTTAACAGGATTCTCGACTGCAATTCGATATACCCTTGACCCAACCGTGATAAAGGCCAACACAATCATTGCGATACCGGAAATCAGGAACGGCAAGAGGCTGAGTTCCACATGAGTAGATTGAAATACGCTGCTGATCAGGCCTTTGAGAATGAAGTAGGCCAGCGGGAAAAAAAGCACCGATGCCGTGATGATCAGGACATAAAACTCTCGATTGACCAGTTGAACAACATGGATCGCCGAGGCACCCAGCACTTTGCGGATTCCGATTTCCTTTGTTCGCTTATTGATATTCAATGACACCAATGCGAACAGACCGGTAGCGGCAATCATCATCGTCATCACGGCGATGTAAATGAACATGTTCTTGATCTGCTCATTTTCCTTGAAATCTTCCTCAAAGACTTGATCCTGGAATCTGAGGTTGAAAGGACGATCCGGAATGATTTTTTTCCATGTCCCTTCAAGCAGGTCCCTGACAACCACCGCGTCCGCGGTCTTCATCTTGACCGAAAGGGTCCGGTAGTCCTCTTCCCGAACACCTTTTATCAGGACCGGCTGCATCGGACGCATGAACGTTCTGGCATAAAAATCGTCCATCACACCGACCACCGTATAGGTCGCGCCTTCAAGGGTTACTTTTCGGCCAATAGGCTTGTCCCACTTCATCTCCTCTGTAAACAGACGGCTGACGAGAATGCTCTCATCGACGTCGGTCTTGATCGCCGGATCGAAAGTCCTGCCCTGCACTACCCGCATCTGGACCATCTCCGAGTAGCCCGCGCCGATTCGAAGAACATTGGTCTCAAACGTCTCTCCCTGTGATTCAACGGAAATACCGACGGACAAGTCGTCGCCTACCGAGTGCAGCGATCCGGCGGTCTGTTGGACGAGCGGATTGGTTTGAATGGCGTCTCTGAACCGGTGAAATTCTTCCGGTGCACGAAATCTGACAACGGCAATTTGATCGCCCTTCCATCCCAGATCGAGAGCCCTCAGATGGTCATTGTTCTCTTTGAAAACAATGGCGGCAACGATCGCAAACATCGAAATACCAAACTGAAGGACCAGCAATATGCGGGTCAACATCCTGTTCGTCGCGACATTTTGAAGCCCCTTCATCAACCGCACCGCCTTGAAGGAGCTCATGTACAGGGACGGATATAGGCCTGCGATAACTCCTATACTCATGACCAGCACGCCGAGGAAGCCAAGAAGGACGCCGTCGTTGATCAGATCAATTTTAAGTTCCCACATACTCACCATTTCCCTGAAGAAGGGAAGGAACATACTCTCAGCCAAAACCAGCCCCAGGATCAGCGCAACGAAGGACGTCATCAGACTTTCTAAAAGAAACTGCGTCGTCAATTGACCCCGTGAACTTCCAACGACTTTCCGTACGCCGATTTCCTTGAACCGCATGGACGAGGAAGAAATGGTGTTGTTCATATAGTTGAAACAGGCCATCAACATGATCAAAACCGCAATCACGCTGAGCGCAACAAGGCCGTGCGGGTTTCCGCCCCCCGAAATGTCACCGCGAACATTGTAGGAATTGGCGCTCAGGTCATAGAGGTTCATCAGGTAGAGCCCCGTGATCTTTTGATTTGCATTAACCTCATTGTAGGTTTTGACGTATCGTTGAAGACTTGCCTGCACGGCGGCCGCCTGAGAAGGATTCTCCAACTGCACGAAAGTCGCTTCCACATTGTAGTTCCATGCCATGGCTTTGGGCTCCAACGCTTTGATTACGTCGTAGCTCATCACAAAATCGAACTCAAAACTGGCCCTACGGTCAAACGGTTCCAAGACCCCCTTCACAACGGCCCGTCTGGCGGGATACGTGTAAATTTGGAAATCGAGGGTTTTGCCAATCGGATTTTCCGTCCCAAAGTACTTGACGGCCGCATTGTGGCTCAGGATGACGGCACCCGGATCATTCAAAACATCAGGATTCCCAAGCTCCATGGGAAACGTGAAAACATCAAAGAATCCGGGCTCCACGAAACGCACAAACTCATCGAAAACCTTGTCCCCGTCTTTTACAAACGCCGAGAAGCCATCCACACGGCCAACCCACTTGAGGCCGGGCACTTCCTCTTTCACGGCTGGTGCGAGCGCGGCAGCTGTCCATCCCCATTTTTCTTCCGACCCGTTGTTCAAGGTTTTGACATGTCCGATCATAAAAATCGACTCGCCGTTCTCGTGAAAGCGGTCGGCATGTGTCATTGTGTAGACGAACAGAAATATGGTAATGCAACAACCAATCCCCATTGCCAATGCCAGAATGTTGAATGAGGTATGCATCAGATTTTTTCGCATCAGCCTCAAAGCCATCAAAAGGTGATTTTTGATCATCGGGTCTTCTCCGTACAAAATTGTTTATTCGTACTGTAATGCATCCACAGGATTCGCGGTGGCCGCGCGAAATGCTTTATAGCCTACCGTAACAATGACAATGGATACGGAGGCGGCAAGGGCGATTGCAAAAACACCAACGCCAAGGGATATCTTGTAGGCAAAGTTTTCCAACCAGGCATTCATTGCCAGGTATGCAACAGGCGCAGCCAAAACGAATGCAATGCCTACGAGCACAGCAAATTCTTTGGAAAACAACCCGAGAATATCTGCAACAGTTGCCCCCAATACCTTTCGGACTCCGATCTCTTTGGTTTTTTGCGCAACCAGG
>JAGQUY010000436.1 GCA_020438245.1 Bacteroidota bacterium | reverse complement strand
CACACGCGAATTGGAGAGCGTTTGGTGTGCTGTATGCATACTGATTATTTTCGATGATCAAAACGAAAGGTAACTTCCAAACAGCCGCCATATTCAGACCTTCGTGAAACTCTCCGACATTCATTCCACCATCGCCAATATAATTCATAACAACAGCATGTTCATTTTTCTTGACTGCTGCCAGTGCGGTACCAACGGCCTGGGGAATCATCGCTGCCAAGTGGCTGATATTGCCTACAATTTTCTTGTCCCGATCAAAATAATGCCCCGTTCCGTCCACTCCATGGGTTGGCCCTTCAGCCCTTGCAAGATGATTGAGCATGAGGACCTTGGCACTTTGGCCACGCACAAAATGAGCACCGATATCGCGATGCATCGGATATAGATAATCCTGCGGTGCCAGAGCATACGCGCTGCCGACGGCAGTTGCTTCATTTCCCCATCCGGTGTATGCGCCCCCGATCATTTTGTTTTGCCGGTACAGTTTGATGATGCCGGTATCAAACTCACGAGCCAGCTTCATAAAACGATACAATTTGATGAGATCGCCCGGAGACAACGGGTTACTTCTTGGGCTTTTTTGTGTCGAAGACATAGGATTCATGAGCTCCATCGTTAAAATCTACCTTGTATAAATCGGTGCGCCTATCCATCCAATTTAAGACACTGCCTGCAGAGCGGGATTTCTTGAGCAGCGCCGTATCCACCTCGTTGATAATCACGGTTTCGATGTTTGGTGTTGCCTCTGCACGAATGGCGTCTCTGGAAAACATGATGTCGGAAGGTGTGAGAATGGCCGACTGGGCATAATGGATATCCTGGTTTTCCACAAACGGAAGATTGCCGACGGCACCGGCAATAATTACATAAACCTGGTTCTCAATACAACGGGCCTGGGCGCAGTACCTGACCCGAAGATAAGCGCTTCGCTCGTCCGTGCAAAACGGAACGAAGATCATCTGCGCCCCCCGCTCGACGGCAATCCGGCTGAGCTCCGGAAATTCGATATCGTAGCAGATCTGTATGTTAATTTTGCCGCGATCCGTGTCAAATATTTCAAGACGATGCCCGGGTTTTACTCCCCACCATTTCTTTTCATTGGGTGTCACATGAAGTTTGTACTGCTTGCCGATCGTTCCATCCCGGCAGAACAAGTACGAAATATTGAATAAGTCGTCCTTCTCGATTGTAAAATGCGAACCCCCGACCACGTTGATGTCGTACTTGACCGATAAATGGTTGAAAAGCTCCAGATATTTGGAAGTAAAAGAGGATAATTTGCGCATTGCAGTTGCAGGTCTGGCGGCAGGCAGGAAAGACAGCAATTGGGTCGTAAAAATTTCCGGAAAAACAATAAAGTCACATCTATAATCGGACGCAATATCGACGAAATACTCGCACTGTTTTGCAAAATCGTCGAAGTTCTTTACCGTACGCATTTGATATTGGACTGCACATATGCGAACCGGATTAGTGATATACCTATCCACATCCGTTTTGGGCACGAAGTCCAGATTCGTCCATTCCAAGAAGGTAGCGAAGCCGGCGGACTGTGTATCGCTCATCATATAATTTGGAATCAGCCGTTTCAAGACGAATCCATTGGAAATCTGCGTAGTGAGTACGGGATCGACCAATACTTTGTCGACAACCTTCTGCACATATTCGCGGGCGGACATCTTGGCTGCATGTTTTTCATAACCCGGGATACGTCCTCCGATGATCATGCGAGTCAGATTCCTCTCCTTAACCAACTTCTTTCGTGCATCATATAGACGCCGGGCCAGCTTTAAACCGCGAAACTCCGGATCAACCATGATTTCTATCCCGTACAAGGTCTCCCCAGACGGATCATGATTGGTAATGAATCCCCTGTCACATATATCACTCCAGCTATGCCAATCGTGGTACAGATCAAAACTGAGAATTAAACTGCTGGAGGAAGCCACGACCTTTTTCATGTATTCAACGCAAAACTGACCTTCCGGAAAAATTTTCATCTGACTTTCGAACTGCTCGCGTGACCAGGGCTTCATGCCGGGAAAGCACTTCAACTGAAGTGAGGTGACCGCCTCGAAATCAGCCATCGTGAGTTGTCTTACTTTGACCTTCCGTTCAAACGTTCTTACATCCATCCTAAACCTCCCACCTGTACTTTACCGATTGCCCCCGCGTCTCCTCAATGGAGACTGAGATGCTCAATACGATGGAGCCCAACTCAAGCCCGCTGTCATCCTTCAGCCGCCCGGCCAGCTTTTGGCCGAATTGTTCACAAAGATACCTTGCCAACAGTTCCGAAGAAATATTGCTGACCGGAAGAATCTCAACATCTTCACACGGAAAACTGTAAAACTTGGCAAAACTGCTCCCGCGAAACGTCACATCAAACTGGTCGCGATTTTTTACCACCTTGAGGAAT
>JAGQUY010000435.1 GCA_020438245.1 Bacteroidota bacterium | reverse complement strand
CCGGTCAACGATAATAGGCAGTGCTTTTTGATATAGGAAGGTACTGTCTTCAAACGTGCCGAGTCCTGAAATGGCGACTGCTCTCATGGAGTATATCTCGTCCCTTGCCAATGTTCTTAATTGTTCAAACATCGCGGTTCCGCGTAACCTTGCCAGAATCCCAACGGCGAGCTCACGAACTTCTTGAGATTTGTCCCCCAATGCGTTCCGGAATACCGGAATCAGCGAAGTGTCCCTCATGCCTCCCAAACAAGCAACGGCAGACAGGCGCACCAACTCTTGCGGGTGACTCGCAAGCGGAAGAGCCTTTTCAATAATAGACGGATACAACGATGAATCTTGAGTGTCACCCAGCGCCAATAATATCTTGGATTGGCTGTCTTCATCATACCCATCGGCCAGTGGAAGCAGAAAACGTACTGCGGTTGCTTCTTCCAACGGCATGAGTTCAATAGCCGCCTGTATGCGGACCCCCTCGGATGGATCGGTTTGCATTTTCTCCGATAGGATGGCGGCTAAGTTTTCCGGCCGGATCTTGGCCAGAGCCTCCAACGTCCTCGTCCTGACATAGACCGAGGAATCCGAAAGAAAACGGGAGAGCATTTCTGTGGCTCCCGGTGGATTGAGTTCTCCGATGGTTTTCACGACACTGGAGCGGAATACCCAATCGGGATTGACATCCATCCCGGCCAAATAGCTCCGAGCCGACGCATCATGTACTCGACTCAGGGCAATAGCGATATGTGTCTTCAGCCTCGCCCGTTCATGTTCAATCTCTTCTTTTGAATAGAGAAGTGTATCTGCAATCGTGCTGTCCACGTCAACCAGCATTTTTCTCAGAATACGTGCCACCATTGAATCCGGATACAAAGAATTCATGCGGGCAATGCCAACGACGACGTTTTCCCGGGCCACGAGGTCATTGGTTCTGCCAAAATACAATAGTGCCCTGAAGGACGCGCTGTCTGAAATCTGAGCGAGCGTCGAGGTAACTGTCCGAATAAGCGTCGGTTTCCATTTGTAATCTCCGGTTGCAATTAGCTCAATCGCCTCACGAGTACCGATACGTCCCAGAGATCGTACCGCCGTCACCTTGGCAAAGTCGGTCTTATCCTTCAAACCAAAACCAAATGTGATCCAGCAAAAGCTGATCATCTGCCGCCGGGGTGGGAGTTTGCCCGGTGTCCACCCTACGCTGCAACCCAATCCCCCCAGCAGAAGGAAGAAACCGAGAATATACCTGCAACACGATGTTCGAACCAAGGCCGGAAAAATGACTTGAATAAGAGGGCTGGATTTGATAAAATCACCCGTCCATAAAATTTCCAACTCAAAGTAAAATAATTAGTTCTAAAAGTCAATTTAGAAGCCCCTGCCGGGCACCCACATTCTTTAATTCTGTTGCTTGTTCTTGGAAGGCCCTCCCCCGATGAGTCAATCAATCACCCCAAGGACCTCAAGGTTGGATCCAATGGGTGCAACTCACATTCTTATTATTGAGGATGATCCGGATACCGCCTCTATCCTGAAAATGTTCTTCAGTAAGGAAGGATACACGGTTGAACTGGCCGTCGACGGAGAACAAGGACTCAAAGTACTATCTGAGCGGCGTCACGCACTTGTTATTTCGGATGTTATGATGCCCAAAATGGATGGTTTTGCATTTTGTGAGAGAGTTCGAAAGGATCCCGATCTCAAGATGACCCCGATTGTTCTGGTTACTGCCAAGAATGAACTATCCGACAAGATCATCGGTTTGGAAAAAGGTGCGGACGACTACCTGATAAAGCCTTATAACCTTCTTGAACTCAAAGTTCGGGTTGCAACCATGTTGAAGCTACGTGGTTTAAGAAGTGAACTTACTCAAAAAGAAAAAGAATTGGAGCGCGTCAAGACCTTGGAACAGACCCTGATTGCTATTTCCCATCATATCAATAATGCCACGGCCCCTATTTCCGGTCGTGCTCAGATCTGTCGGCCGGATGATCCGGAGAGTGTTCAAAAACTAATCAGCGCATGTACAGAAGGTTGCACAAAGATTACAGGAACTATCGAACTTTTGAGTAAACTTCTGCAATCCATGAAAGATACAGACAATGGGGACGCCTTTCACTTGCTGAACACCTCGATCAACGATTTAATCACCCAGTTTGAATCCAGGGAGAAGCTCTGATGTCCGCCGCGGAAGAAAAAAGGGTTCTTGAGTTGGCGGGTCGTATTCCGCCTCAGGCCATCGAAGTCGAGGAAGCCATTCTTGGATCGATGCTCATGGATGATACGGCCGTTTCGAAAGTTATCGACTATCTGGACGAATCTTCATTTTATAAAGAAGCCCACCGTCTTATTTATCAGGCCATGGTACGTCTTTTCGACCGCTCTGAACCCGTTGACTTGATTACGGTAACAGAAGAGCTCCGCAAATCGGACCATCTGGATCGTGTGGGAGGTACGTATTACATTTCGGGACTGACACAGAAAGTACCCAGCGCATCCAATATTCAGCATTATGCCAAGATAATCATCGACAAGTCGCGCCTGCGAAAGCTGATCAACGTCGGCGGGCAAATTGTCAGTATGGCGTTTCAGGACACCGAGGACGTGGATACTCTGGTTGACCAGGTCGAGCAGCAGATCTTCCAGATTGCCCAAGATCGAAGCGATCAGGGATTTCAAATGCTTAACCCTGTACTGCACAGGGCATTTGAACAAATTGAAAGTTTTCATCACAAGCCGGGTGGCGTTACCGGAGTCTCCTCCGGATACCGTTCTCTGGATCAAATGACCAGTGGCTTTCAGAATTCGGATCTGATCATCGTTGCAGGCAGACCAAGTATGGGTAAAACTGCCCTTGTGCTTTCCATAGCCAGAAATGTTGCCATCGATTACAAGAAACCGGTTGGCTTTTTCAGCCTTGAAATGTCGTCGTTACAATTGGTTATGCGGCTGCTTTGTGCGGAAGCTCAGGTAGACGCCCACAAAGTGCGAACGGGCATGCTACCGTCGAACGACTGGTCCAAATTGAGTTTGGGCGTCGGTCGCTTGAGTAATGCACCCATTATCATCGACGATACGCCCAGCCTCAGCATTCTGGAGTTACGAGCAAGGGCCCGCCGGCTCAAAGCCGAACGCCAGATCGAGCTTCTTATTGTAGACTATATGCAGTTGGTTACGGCTTCCACGAGGGCCAACGCCAACCGACAGGAAGAAGTAGCCCTGATTTCCCGCTCGCTGAAGGCGTTGGCAAAAGAAATCGATGTGCCTGTTGTGGCGCTCAGCCAGCTGTCAAGAGCTGTGGAACAGCGCGGCGGCGAAAAAAAGCCCATGTTAAGCGATTTGCGTGATTCGGGCTCTATCGAACAGGACGCGGATCTTGTGATGTTCGTTCACCGACCCGATTATTACGAGCACGAAGGCCTTTCAAGGGGAACCGAGGTCGTTCCTGCCGAAATCATCATTGGCAAGCAGAGAAACGGTCCCGTTGGTGAAGTATCACTCGGCTTTATCAAGAAATTTGCGCGTTTTGTTGAACTCGATACCAATCGCGGTCAGGAGATTCCACCCCCGCATGTTGGCGAAGATCAGCCCTTCTAAGATCCCTGATGCCGCACCCTCTGGTTTCTGTTATCATACTAAACTATAACGGCGAGAGATTCCTCCCCGCCCTTCTTACGTCTCTGTCAAAGACTACCTATCCAAATCTCGAAACGATCATTGTCGATAATGCGTCCACCGACAATTCCGTTGTTTACCTGAAGTCAAATCATCCACACCTTAAGCTGATTCTTTCAGAACAGAATCTTGGGTACACCGGTGGCAACAATGTCGGTATCCGTGAATCCAGCGGTCAGTATGTAGTGTTGTTGAACAATGACGTCGAGGTGGCTCCTGATTGGCTGGATCGACTCGTTGAAACGGCAGAGGCCGATGATCACATCGGTGCCCTTCAGCCCAAGCTTCAATCGATGATCAACAAGGGATACTTTGAATATGCCGGAGCCTCTGGGGGGTTCATTGACAAATGGGGTTTCCCGTTTCTTCGCGGTCGGATCTTTGACACCATTGAAAGAGACAACGGTCAATATGACGATGTTCGTGAAATTTTTTGGGCCAGCGGGGCTGCCCTGTTTCTTCGTCGCAAGTCCCTTGACGAATCCGGTCTGCTTGACGAAACCTTCTTCATGCATTTTGAGGAAATCGACCTGTGCTGGCGACTGCATCATCTTGGATATTCCGTCAAGGTGGTACCCCAGTCTGTTGTATACCACTACGTGAGCGCCTCCCTGCCGGCAGCCAACTATCGAAAATTATATTGGAATCACAGAAATAATCTTCTTCTTCTGATCAAGAATTTGTCAAGAAACCGTCTTCTGACAGTCGTCTTTTGGCGCATGACCTTGGATGGGGTGGCAGGTCTTCAGGGTCTCCTGACCGGTCAGCCCCAGCGTATCGTGGCAGTTTTACACGCGCATTGGTGGATTTATACGAATCTGAAGACTATCCGGCGGTTGCGCCGGGAAGTCAGGTCCCTCCGCAGAAACAGCCGGGAAGAATACCTTCATCTGATCTACTCCGGCAGTATTGTGGTGGATTATTTCTTGAAAAGGAAACGCGAATTCAATACTTTGGGTTTCTAAAATGAACATTTTGCTATTCGGAGCCAGCGGACAGCTCGGTCAGGACATTCTTCTAACAACAACCAACTCGGACACAATAGTTCCCGTTACGCATCAGGAGTGTGAAATCGGTGACTTGGATAGTGTACGAAAGTTTTTCGACCTTCACCGTGCAGACTCCGTCATCAATAGCGCCGCGTGGACGGACGTTCCCGGTTGTGAATCCGATGATCGACGAGCATTTCATTCGAATGCTCTTGGCGCAAAATATCTTGCGATAGCTGCAGCTGAATTTGATATCCCAATTTTGTATGTCAGCACGGATTA
>JAGQUY010000434.1 GCA_020438245.1 Bacteroidota bacterium | reverse complement strand
GAAGAAGATGCTGTTCTTGAAATAAGCGGAATCCAATTCGATGGATGAACAAGGGACGGTGGATCACCGTCCCTTGTTTCAGTACGGACCATGACTTGACATGGTTCAGATGTTGACGTATCTTGGAAATATCTATCTGTATCCTTCTTCTTGGAGTGTCTTATGCCAAAGTCACTCGTCCTTGCCATCTTAATGCACGTGCAGGTGTGTGCGTACGCTCAAATGAATCGTACGACGGTCGCCGTTATTGAATTTCAAAACACCGGCGGACTTGCACCCAACGAAGTAGCCACTCTGAGCAATCGATTCCGGGGTATCCTGGTCAAGACTCAGGCATACGATGTGGTGGAACGGGAACGGATGAATGAAATTTTGCAAGCCCAGGATTTCAATATCAGTGATGCCTGCAATACGGCGGAGTGTGCCGTCCAGGTCGGGCAGCTGCTGGGTGTGCAAGCCATGATCGCCGGCGATATCGGTAAACTCGGGGAAACCTATACGATTGATCTGCGCCTGATCGATGTGGAGACAAGTAAAATCATTGTTACGGAAACCCGGGATTATCAGGGTAAAATCGACGGTCTGCTTGGCGTCATGGAAGATATCGCGGGCGCGTTCGCCCGCCTGAGAAAACCGGCTGCCGCGGGATCTCTGGATCTGAGTTCAGTTCCGACCGGCGCTCAAATTCTGATCGACGGCATTCCCACCGGACAAGTCACTCCGGCCAGCATTTCCTCGTTGCATCCGGGCATACATCGAGTCGAACTCCGCTTGGGAAATCTCCTGGGAAAACGGGAAGTGGAAATAAAAGCAGGACAAGGTCAGAAGCTGAATCTTACACTGATGGCGTTTACCGTTGCGCTCCAAGTTCTTTCAGAGCCGGCCGGGGCAAGAATCTACCTGGACGGCCAATCCGCCGGCAAGACGCCGCTCCGGATTAATCTGCAAATTGGAAATCACGAAATAAAGTTGACCCGACGAGGGTATGAAGACCATACCGAGACGGTGACGGTTGCTGAAAATGATGCGGCGAAGACACTCCAGGCGACGATGAAAGCGCTTCCGCAAGCCGCCCGAAAACCCGTTTCCAAGATGTGGTATATTGTCGGGGGCGCGGTTGTTTTAGGTGGCGGCGCTGCCGCATTACTAACGGGCGGGGGCGGCAAGAATGCATTTACGCGGATTCCCGAACCGGATTTGCCGACCGAGCATTAAGGAGTGGTAAAAGGTTTTTCAACCGATGATCGTTTTTTAATTAGATCGCGCGCAAACTTCGACAATCAACAACTTATTCGGAACGGCTTCTCTGGCGGGGATTGAGGCGTAAGCAAATTCTTGGATACGATTTTGACCGGCAGCGACCGATTGACAGGTTTGTTGTCGATTTCTACTGCAAAGATCTGAAGTTAGCGATTGAAATTGATGGCATATCGCACGCTGGGGATGAGGCTCAGACCAAGGATCGGGAGCGCCAGGCGCGGCTTGAGGAACTTGGTGTCAGATTTCTTCGCTTTGCGGACGACGAGGTGCGTGAAAACGCTGATGGTGTGTTGGAGTCTATAAGACAGTGGATTTTGAATAATGGGGTGTCATCAACCCACCCCCTGTCCCCCTCCAACAGGAGGGGGCATGTACGTCCTCCCCGCCGTGGGCGGGGAGACAGAGGGGCGGGTTGAAGGGATGGAGCGTCGCTTGACAAGCCCTGAAGCCATTAGAGCTAACATGGTGTCGCTAGCAGATTAGCGGTTCATTTGGAACATGCTCAATCTTGGTGAGGATTTATGAGAAGACCGTGCGTTGACTTTTTACTGTTTTGCATTTTAATGCCAGCCATTTGCTATGGTCAGTGGACGAGCAATCTCAGTGCAAATACTGGTGTTTGCAATCTTGCAGCTGATCAACAGTTTGCAGACTGTGCAAGTGACGGCGTAGGTGGAGTCTATATTGTTTGGCAAGATTTCAGAAATGGTAATTCTGATATATATGCTCAGCGACTTAGTTCAGCTGGTTTCAGCCTCTGGGCCCAAAATGGGGTGCCAATCTCGACATCTCCCAATGGTAAAGGCCAGCCAAAAATCTTACTTGTCGGCAATGGGGATGCGCAAATCGTGTGGCAAGAGGAAGTCCTGCCTGGAGACTACGACATTTACAGTCAAAGAATAGATAAGCTTGGCATAACGCAGTGGGCCGTGAATGGTGTGCCCGTCTGTACAGAAACAGGCTCACAAAATAGTCCTCAGTTTGTGAGAGATGGAGACGGAGGTGCGATAATTGTGTGGGAAGACTATAGAACTGGAATTGGCGATATACATGCGCAACGACTGAATTCAGATGGTTCGTTGGCTTGGGGCCCGGGCAAGTCGATTTGTATTGCAACCAATCAGCAGTCATCGCCGATGATTGTGAGCAATGACGACAATGGGGCCACAATAGTCTGGGAGGATTTGCGAAATGGAAATTGGGATGTTTTTGCTCAAAGAATAGATTCATCTGGAAACGCATTGTGGGCCAATGATGGCATGGCTATATGCACATTTTCGACTAATCAAAACAACGTTCGCTTGGTCGCGGATGGAATCGGTGGTGCAATATATGTTTGGCAGGATTTTCGAGTGTCTGGTAATGAAATTCTTGCTCAAAGAACAAACAAGAATGGTGTTATTTTATGGCCAGCTGATGGTCAATTCATCTGCAATGCGGCAAATACACAACAGCTTCCAGCGATAGCTACCGACTATGAAGGAGGTGCGGTTATAGCATGGCAGGATGAGCGCTTTGATATTCCAAATCCTGACATTTTTGCCCAG
>JAGQUY010000433.1 GCA_020438245.1 Bacteroidota bacterium | reverse complement strand
AAGTCATCTCCGCCTGAAAAAGTCGTGATCTTCCCGCCCGCCTCACGGATCAGCAACGCGCCGGCCGCCATATCCCAAGGATTCAAATTCAGTTCCCAGAATCCATCATACCTACCTGCCGCCAAATAACAAAGGTCCAGTGCAGCGGAACCGGGTCTTCGAATGCCGGATACTTCGGTCATAAATCTTCTGAACGATTTCAGATAGCCGTCAATAAGGTCAAAATTTCTGAACGGGAAGCCGGTCGCCATCACACATCGTTGCAAATCGTTGGTCTTGGATACCCGGATTTTCCTATCATTCAGAAAAGCACCACGGCCGCGCTGAGCCGTAAATAGTTCCTTGCGAATCGGCTCATACACAACTCCCACTTCCAACACCCCCTCCACCTCAAGAGCGATACTAACGGCAAACAGGGGAATCCCGTGAATAAAATTGGTGGTACCATCCAATGGATCAATAATCCATCTGAAAGAACCGGACCTCTCGCTGGCACCCGACTCCTCTGCAAGAATACCGTGTGATGGAAATGCCCTTTCAAGATGCTGAATAATACACTCTTCCGAACGTTTATCAATTTCGGTTACAAAATCATGATATTGCTTGGTCTGAACTTCACGAACATTGCCATAGCCCTCCATAATAATCCGGCCCGCCTGGAGAGCCGCACCGGTGGCGACACTCAGTACGTTTCTTGGAACCTTCATGGTATTCAGGGGCTTTTCTGTAATTGGCGAATTTGTTCAATTCGTTGCTTTGAGTAAACGCCGTACTCACTGGCGGAGCCTGTCGTTCGGATGATCTCATCATACATCCGGATTGCTTCCGGGTACTTGCCAAGCTTCACATAACATTCTGCGGCCTGGCTGCGCGCTGCACTGGCCCAGTCGAATTTCTTACCCATAGTCAAGTACGGGATTCGCAGATATTCCAGAAGCGCCTGGTCAAAATTATTCATGGCCCAGTATGTATCCGCAATATTGTACTGAATTTCCGCTTCATCCTCACCGCCTGCGACCTTTATCAAGTCCTTGAAATACTGGAGGGCTCGATCGAATGATTTTAAGTTCTTGTGCATCACTCCTATATCGATGCGCTTGGAGAACAGGTTCGCAGGATCATCATCCGGAAATTTATCTATATACTGCTGAATCAGCAATAAAGCGTTCTCGTAGTATCCTGCCGCTTTAAAAACTTTGATCAAGAAATCGGTTCCAAGCTTCGCCTCCGCCCGGCTGATGTTGGGGTTCAGCAAGGCCAATTTCGAAAACTCAATAGCTTGATTCGGCTGTTCCAATCGAAACGCTTCATGCGCCAGCCTGAGATAAACTCGGGGCAGTATTTCAGCGTTGGGATAGCGTTGCGGAATCTGCTGCATGAGAGCGAATCCTTCCTGGCTCTTGCCCTCATTAAAGCGAATAACTCCCATCTCATAAAAAACATCAGGTAAAATACCGACGTTTTTGTACTCATCCACTATCCTCGCAAACGTTTTATACGCGAGCTCATAGTTGGGTTGTTGGGTACCGTAGACGTAATATCTCCCAAGTTCATATTGAAATTCTGCGCGATAGTTATCCATCAAGATTCTGAGATTTTTTTCTCTTTCGTATCTCTTCAAGAATTCTTTTTCATAGGCCGTTGTAGCTTGTATTTGTCCTAATCGATAGGTGCAAACAATCGCCCTTGCCTCAAATACCATCTTCTTCATTGGATCCTTGGCCAACCGAAGAAGCTTCTGATACGCAACCCGGCTTGAGTCGTATTGTTCCGCGCTAAATTGCACTTCCGCAACACGAACCAAGGCTTGAAAACCGGCATCCGTTTCCGCGAATCGATTGCCAATCAAAGAAAAATATTTCAGAGCCTTAGGAAAGTCCTGCTTCTTGTCATAGATCTGTGCCAGAGCTTCCATGGCGGGCAATGCGAAAGCTCCGTTGAAATCAGGGTACAGGTAGGACTCGTACAGCTCGATGGCTTTGGAGGTTTGATTCAGTTTTTCGTAGCAGTAGGCCCTTTTGTAATCAGCCGCCCGGTGAATGGATTTTTGAACATCGTATATGTCGATGCCTGTAAAGGGATCTTTCGACATCTCCAACGCATGTTCATAGGCGTTGATAGCCTTGTCGTATTCCTGCGCAAACAGGTAGTTGTTCCCTATTCCTTGTGCCGCCGAATCAGCATAACGGGTATACGCATAATGAGCGATCAAATCCTGGTAAATCAAAACGGCTTCAGAAAACGCGGACTGTTGCTCCCGCAGCTGACCCAGACGGTACTTGTTTTCAGCCACATGAGTCCCTCTCGGAAACGTTTGTATATAGAACTCCAAAGCGGATTGGTATTTCGATCGATCACCGGCCAGTTCATAAGCGACTGCCAGCCTGTATGCGGCTTCATCGGAAAATGGACTCCCTGGGTTCTTTAGTATCTCCTGAAAGCAATCCACGGCGCTGCCATAGCTTCTTGAACCGATCGCTTTCCCGCCATCCCTCTTCACCGCCTTAGGTACAATTTCTCCCAGATCGACGAGTGCGCGACCCAGCTCGATCAACATCTCATCCCTCAGTCTGCTACCCGGATATCTTTCCAGCAACGCGGTAAAGGATTCTTTCCTCTTCAATGCACGATCCGAAGGTGCGGTAAAACGTTGAATATTTGATTTTACGATATATAGCGCAGCACGATCTGAGTATGTTCCAACAGTCAACCTTCGATATACCGATAGCGCAGAATCTGCAAAAAAGGGTTCCGAGTCCGCCCGGGCAGACAACCTTTCATAACTTATGGCCGTGAAATACACCGCTTCTTCAATAAGTTCCTTATTTCTTGATGCTTCGACTACGCCCCAAAAAAGTTCACTCGCCTTCTTGTAGTCTTTTAATTCTTGATAATACAATTTGGCATATGAAAAAAGGACTTCATCCTTGGGTTTTCCCGTGATCACGTCGCCGAGGAGCACAAGAAGGCGCGCGGTCGTTTCGCTGCTGGGATCCGGATAATAAAGTCGAATTAGGTTCATTTCTGAATCGGCGGGTGCAGCATATTGACTTCCCGGAAAATTCTGAACCAGCAGAAGATTTTCCATGGCTTTCGATACCAGCGATTGCTCACGGTACGCCCTGCCCAGTAGGAAGTATATTTTATCCCGGAAGGCCGTCTTCGGATACTCCCTCAACAGGTTTTCGAGCAGATAGGTGGCATCCTTCGGATTTGCCAGACTTGATAGGACGAGTTCTGCATGTTTCAGTTGTATCCGATCCATATCCGGGTAATCCGGAAAACGAATCGCGAAAGCATCATAGAGTTCTGCAGCGTCCTTGTATTGTGAAAGCCTTACATAATTTTCAATGAGTCTGAGATACGCCAAAGGAACCATGGGATGATGCGGAACGCGGGGACCTACTTCACGTACGATTGACAGGTATCGACCAAGAGCGAGATCTTCTTTATCCTGATTTTCAAGAGCAATACCCCACTTTAAATAGGCTTCCACACTGTTCACGGAGTCAAAAGCACCCTCTGCCACGATCCGATACTTCTCACCGGACCTTAGATACTGACCCTTCATGAAAAGAATGTCACCCACGTTAATAGTAGCCGCATTCTTGAGACTGGGTGGAACAATTGAAGAGGCCACAGATTCCAGCATTTTTTGAGCTTCCTCGTACCTTTTCTCACGCGTAAGCATCAGTCCCATTTCAAACAGCGCATACGGCGCGGCCTTGGATGTCGAGTACCGTGCAATAACTTTTTCGTACGCAATTCGCGCATCATCCGTTCGCCCCATGGCTTCGTGAATACGACCCTTCTCATACGTAGCCTGTCCTACCAACTCCGGATCCTTGGCCTTATCGATGACATTCTGAAACTCAATAGAAGCCTGGTTGAGTTCGTTCTCATCCCTGAGTAAAAGTGCCAATTTAAGGCGGCTCTGATGAGCTTCAGGAATATCCGGCTGGTCGGCAATCAGTTTCTCCAGCTTATCCTTTGCGCTTCTCAAATCGCCGGCTTTGATGAAGAAATCGCTTGCCAGCAGGATGCTCGAAATCGCGTTGGGTGCATTCGGATAAAACGCCGCAATGCTCGCCATCGAATTCGCCGCTCCGGTATAGTCTCCAAGTGCCGCATAACATTCAGCGACTTTTTGCCACGCATCGGGTGCGCGTTTATCCTTTGGAAAATCTATGGCAAGGAACTGAAAGTCCCTCCTCGCCTGTTCAAATTTTTGCTGGTTAAAGTAGGCAACACCGGAGTAGTAACGGGCATCCGGTATTCTGGAATCGGTGGGGTAATTCCTAATGAATTTGGACAACTCCTGGGCAGCTAGTTCATACAATTTGTCGTCGTACAATTTGCGGGCGTAGAGAAAATCTGTGTCCGGACTTCCAATCTGACTGAAGGCTAGTTGCCCCCCAATAATCAACAGGATAAACGGTTTGAACATATTCATGCTCTTAGCGCACCATAAGATTTGCATATTTCACCATAAGTCGCCGCTCGACGCCGTCATTGAACAGAATGGTGACTTTTTGTCGGTCGCCGACACCTTCCATTTCTGTAATCCTGCCCGGCCCAAACGTGGGATGTTCAACATGTTGACCAGCCCGGTAATGGGAATTCCTGTTGTAGGCCGATTCTACCATCGTATCTGATGTCTCCCGGATAGATCTAGAAAGACCACCGCGTGTTCTGGGACGATGAGGATAGGTGTTCATTCCAAGGCCAAGAGACGGCGCCGATCTTTCCCAGTTCACGAGTTCTGAAGGAATCTCGTCGATAAAGCGTGACTGTGTAGTTGAATACACATTGTTGTACCGCATTCTCCGTTTCGCAAAGGCGAGGTATAGATCCTTCTTTGCCCTTGTAGCGCCCACGTAGAACAAGCGGCGTTCCTCTTCCAGATCCTTCTGGCTGTCGGTATCGATCGGAAACAAGCCTTCCTCAACGCCTGTGAGTATCACTACCGGGAATTCAAGCCCCTTACTGCTGTGAATGGTCATCAGGGTCAGCGCATTTTTTGAATCATCAAATTGATCGATGTCAGCGATCAGTGCAACATCCTTCAGGAAAGCGTCCAATGTGGTTTCGGCTTCTGCAGAAGGTACGTAGGAAGTCCCGAATTCACCGATGGCCGTCATCAACTCTATGATGTTCTCGTATCGGCTCATTGCTTCAATCGTGTTTTCCTGCTTCAACATGCGGAGGAGCCCGAGTTCCTCAATCAGAATTCGTGTCCACTCGCTGAATGACAACTGTTCCTTGAGTTCACGGTATTTATTGATCATTTCAGTAAAATGCTGAATGGCAGACAGGGCTCGTTCCTGAAGCCACCCGCTGCCGAGCTGTCGCACCTGCATCAGCGTTTCAAACAAAGTAAGGTTTCTGGCCTCGGAAAATTCTTCAAGGCGCTCAAGGGTGGTCTTCCCGATACCTCGCGCGGGATAGTTGATAATACGTTTGAGACTGACCGTATCGGAGACGTTAGCTATGACCCTCAGATACGCAAGTATGTCCTTTATCTCTTTCCGCTCATAAAATCGCAAGCCTCCGACCATCACGTAGGGCAGGCTCGCATGCATCAGCGATTCTTCAATTAAGCGACTTTGAGCGTTCGTCCTATACAGGATCGCAAAGTCGGCAAACGTGTATTTTTGAGAACGAATCTTTTCCTGGATGACTTGCACCACATGGCGGGCTTCAGCCCGATCGTCCGGGCATTCCAGAACGGTAACCAGGGTACCCGCGTCTTTATCGGTCCACAAAGTTTTGGATTTACGATTCAGATTATTCTTAACCACCTCATTGGCCGTGCGAAGAATGTTCTGCGTAGAACGGTAGTTCTGTTCCAGCTTGAACACGACTGCTTCGGGATAGTCCTTCTCAAAATTCAGAATGTTGCCGATGTCCGCATGGCGCCATCCATAAATCGACTGGTCATCATCTCCGACCACGCAAATATTCCGGTGGCCCTGGGCCAGAAGTTGGATTAGAATATACTGTGCGCGATTGGTATCCTGATATTCGTCAATATGAATGAATCGAAACTTGTCCTGATAAAAAGTGAGCGTATCGGGAAACTCGTGAAAAAGCTGGATTGGTTTGATAATCAGATCGTCAAAATCGAAGGCGTTCGCTTTTTGAAGACGTCGTTCGTACTCGCCATATATTGTGGCCGCTTTTTCATCAATCGGATTGTCAGCCTTGGATTTCATCATTTCCGGACCCTGAAATAGATTCTTGGCTTTCGTAATCTTCGACCGGATCATGGAAGGGGCAAAAAGTTCCTGGGAAATATTCAGGAACTCCATCGATACCTTGATCAGGTTAAGCTGATCTTCACTGTCGTAAATCGTATAACTGGACTTATAACCAAGTTTTTCGGCTTCGTACCGAAGAATCTTTCCGAAAATCGCATGAAACGTACCAATGGATATCCTTCTGCTGTCAGGCCCAATCAGCTTTTCCACCCGTTCCTTCATCTCGCCTGCGGCCTTATTGGTAAAGGTAACAGCGAGGATGTGGAAAGGACTTACCCGACGTTCAGCGATAAGAAATGCAATACGCCGTGTAAGGACGTTGGTTTTACCGCTGCCGGCCCCGGCTAATATGAGTACCTGGCCGTCGGTTGTTTGAACCGCTTTTTTTTGAACCTCGTTAAGGCCGTCTAATATGGGGCTGGTCATTCTGTGCCAGAGCGTGTGAAGATCGTTTCCAAGAGTGGGCCAATGTATAAAAGAGGCTGTATAAAAGCAAGGCAGGCAAAGAAAAATCCCGATCACCTGGATCGGGATTTGGAAATTTTACCGGGTGACGAGGACTTTTGTCGTCGCCTTAATACCGGGTGCTTTAAGAACTGCTATATAAACGCCGTTACGAACTTTTTCGCCGTGCATGTTCCGACCATCCCAGGTCCAATCATTGCTGGTATTCTCATCATTGGGGCCTGTGATGGCTTCGCCGCTGAGTTTTCGAACAAGGTTGCCGGCCAATGTGTAAATTTCAATAGTCGCATTACCCACCGACGCCGCGTCGAATCTAAAATTGGTGGATTGTGTGACACCGCCGAATGGATTCGGATAGTTGAGGAACTTGTATGCGCTTGGCGTATTGTCGTTCCTTGAGTTCGAAGTTGCAGAGGCAAACTCGCCGCTGGTATCTGCTGCGGCTTCTTCAATCGTACGTCCCCTGTCATCGACGACGGTAACTCCCGGGAAGTCCTGCAAATTGGCGCCTGCCAAGAATCCAAGACTGTCAAAGTCAACGGCTTGAACGCTGGTCAGGCGAATTCGGAAATTGGGTCTGAGGCTTGAAGTCACCGGTTTCAGCAGGTCAGCGCTGAATGAGATGGTGTCGATGTCGCCTTCCCTGACATAATATGCAGAATCGCCAAAACCACGTCGGAGTGCCGGAATTTTAGGAACACTTCCTTGCTGACCAATGAATGTCACAACCGCAAGGCTGTCCCCTTTCGAGTTCGTGCTCCATCCAAGAATACTGCCGCTTCGGAAACGGTATATGTACAACGTGTCGAGATAGTCAGACCACTTGACTCTGGTGTATTGACCCGAAATAACATCCAGTTCCTCCACTGCAAACGTGAAGGATCTTGCAGCGATAGGATTCGTCAGCGGAGCCTGTCCCAGGTTTTGAGTTTCCATCGTCAGAACAAGTAGGCTATCAATTTGCTGATCTTCCAATGCCGTCTTCCTGGAGGCAGCAATGTTGAGTTTGCTCAATTTCAGCCGCTTGATTTCTGTTGTAATCGTGTGCGCAACCGAGTTATTGACCTCAAAAGCGGCAAGGCCGGTATTCGCATCTGTAGCCTTGATACTTCCAAAGCTGAACCGGATGGAGTGACTGATTACAGAATCGGGAACTTTCAGCGTCCATTC
>JAGQUY010000432.1 GCA_020438245.1 Bacteroidota bacterium | reverse complement strand
TCAGACGTAAATAGTCTTGAGTGGTTGTCATGCCCGCCTGCAGATGTAGTCCAAGCACGGTTGTAAATTCCTCGGACATGATCCATTTGGAAGATTCGAAATCGTATTTGACTCCGCCGATCGCGGCTATCTTTTCCGCCTCCCGGAGCAGGCGTTCTTTTTCCACCAGCAAGTCATAAACTCTTTGGTTCTCCGTAATATCCCTCCCGGTCGAAATAAACCGGATTACGTTTCCGTTGTCGTCCTTCATTGGAGAAACGGTCTGCTGGTGATAAAAAAACCGACCTGCTTTGGTGCGGTTGACAAAAACAGTCTCACTGGTCTTGCCTTCAAGGATGGTATCCCAGAATGTCTTAAAAAACGATGTGTCGTGTTCTCCGGAAGAAAGCAGGCTGGCATTATGTCCCGTTGCCTCGGCTCTGGAATATCCGGTGATTTGCTCAAAGGCGTGGTTCGTGTATTCAATCGTGCCGTCGATTTCCGTGATGAATACAATATCCGCCGTCTGTTCGATTGCTGCGGATAGCTGGTTCACCTGAAATTCGGCTCGTTTTCTTTCCGTTACATCCCGCTGGACTGCCAGATATCCGTTAACCCTCCCTTGTAGGTCGAGAATCGAATTGACAGAGGATTCAATCGTGCGCAACTGACCCTCTTTTGTCTTATTTGTGATTTCCAAGAACAGTTGCCGGCCTGCCGTGATTGATTCCCAGAGTTGCCGGTATTCGAAGGGGGGGGTTATGCCGCTCTTGAGGATGCGCGGAGTGGTCTTTCCAACGACTTCATCGGACGTATAGCCGTAGGTTCTTGTGAAGGATGGGTTTACATAGGTTATAGTGCCATCCTTATCGGTCATAAAAATAATCTCTCCGGAATTTTCGACTGCCATATGGAGCCGTTCCAAATTTTCTTCGGTCTTAACACGATCCGTGATGTTTTCAAAAACGACGGCAAACTTGCCGTGGCCAACTTGGTATGCGGATATGCTGTAATCTTGCTTGAGCTGTTCAACGTGCGTTTCAAAAGAAGCCGGCTCCCCCGTCAGGGCAACTTTTCCATAGATCTCGATAAGATTTGACTTTTCAATACCCGGAAGCACCTGCGTGGCGGGTTTGCCAACAATGTCAGATACCTTCAATCCTGTATGCTTTTCAAAAGCCTGATTGGCTCTTAGAAAGATATAATCAACGGGTATTCCCTGATCGTTCACTACGATTTCATGGAGTGCCACGCCGTCTATTGAATTACTGAATAGCGCGCGGAAGCTTTCTTCACTTTCTCTCAATGTATCTTCGGCTTTCTTGCGTGCGGTGATATCTGTTAATGATCCGACGATGGAAATGGTTTTACCATTCTCGACAATCGGTGACTCGTCCACCTCAACCCACAAAACTCTACCATCCATGGTTCTCAGCTCAAGCTCGAAGGGCGGCTGAGCTTGCCCGGTTTCAATGGCCCGTTCGGTTATTTCCAGGCCTTTTTGGTTGGCCGGATGTTCTGTCACGAATTCCGTCCAACGCCGCATGGCCTCTTCCGGCTCGCATCCCAGGAATTGACGGGATTGCGGGCTGACAAATGTCAATACCTGGTCCGGAGTATGAGAATAAAACAGATTCGTACTGTGATGAATGATGTTGTATACCTTGCTTTCCAGCTCGACCAAGGCTAATTCGGCACGTTTGCGCGCGGTAATATTCTGTATGAATACAAAGAACTGATCCCGTTCCCGCCAGTACGACGCGCTGATCTGAACATCAAAAACCTCTCCATCCTTCCTGCGGTGTTTTCTCTCAAATACGGCCGAATCTGTCTTGCGGATTTCCACCATCTTCTGCATGACCAGTTCTTGATTCTCTTCAGCATCCAAATCATGAATAGTCAATGCAGTGAGCTCTTCCTGGCTGTATCCCGTCATCCTGCAATACGCTTCGTTTACTTCAAGCAAGTTCCCGCTACTATCCACAAGCCAAAAAATTTCAGAAATGGTAGCAAGAAGACCGTTGAGCAGCTTTGCCTGATCCGCCATGTCTGATTCTGCACGCTTTCGTTCGATCACACTTCTCTCGTGAGCACGTCGTTCTCGTCTAATGAGGTACAGTATCAACAAGGCACTGAACACGACAAAAGCCCATCCCTTATAGGTTTGGATATGGGTCAGGACCGTTGGATTGGAGATAAGGCTTAATAGAACGTAGTCGGACAATGAGATCCACAAAGCACCAAGGAATGCGTACCAAAATGCGATTCGAAGCTCAAATCGAAGACGAATAGGCTTCATCATACATCCTTATGGAAACTTGCAATGCTGCACAATGAGTCAAAAAACAGCTACGATCGCCGGACCAGCTCTTTGGGCCAAAAAAATACGCGAGAGTTCTTGTAAGAATGATTTGTGAACTGGTTCTGGAGATCCTGACCTGCGTCCAGTTCGCCAATTTATCGTTACCAGCCTTGTGTTCTCAACTTACAGCAAAAGTTCTGGGTTGTCAAGTTACCCCGGGCTGCGGAGAGCCTCTCACGGCATATATTCTTTTTGACACGTGAAGGATTTATTCGTACTTTGTCTCCTGACCATTGATCATTTGCCAAGAAGTT
>JAGQUY010000431.1 GCA_020438245.1 Bacteroidota bacterium | reverse complement strand
CGCAAGTATCCTCATCGCTGATATTCGAAATTTTACGCCCAACCTTCGTGACAGCGAACGAAGCACCACGTCCCATCTGATTTTTTGTGAATTCTTGTCAGATTTTTATAGGACGTGTGTGGATGCATGCACGATATCATGTGCACCAGCCGACAAGTCTCTATACATCAATAGCACCGGGGATGGGATCCTCGGTGTGTTTCTCTCCGAAAAGCGGCACTATGTAGACGCCTATCTTGCCGGTATAATGCTATTTAACAAACTCCCGGCCTTGTTCAAAGCCTATAACCGAAAGAAGCATAAACGCGTTCCGGATGTTTCGTTCGGGATTGGGATTGATTCAGGAAGTGTGTGGAGGGTGACGTCTGCTGACGAGGACCCGTTGGACCAACCCGTAATACAAACCTACATTGGAGATTGTATCAATATTGCGGCGCGCGTGGAGTCGGTTACCAAGGAACACGATCGTACAAACCTGATCGTCTCAGAAAACACATACCAATTCCTTTGTCAGGATCTATTCGACATCAATTATGCCAATCTAATGAATCAGGCCACAGATAAGAGTCTCACTGGGAAGAAGAAGAAACAAATTTGGGATAAGATGAACAAACTGGATGAACATCTTCTGTTAAGGTTCATTTCGGCGTATAATTTGAGAGGAGTATCAAGGCCTATAAGGCTCTATCGCTTGTCTCCGACTCTTGCCTCCCCGAAGCGTCCGGAGTGTCGCAAGCTGTTGAAGGCCCTTTCTCAAGGCTCTTCCCATTACAAATCTATTTGCGGCTACATTCAGTAGTTCTCTATCCAACGAAACCGCCGTCGACGCTAATAACGGCCCCATTGATAAATGAAGCTTCTTCAGAAGCGAGGAAGGCATAAACGGCCGCAACCTCTTCCGGCGTACCCAAGCGACCGAGTGGTGTTTGTTTAATTATTCGATCGAGAATTTGCTGCGGAACTTCCTTGATCATATCGGTGGCGATGTAACCAGGCGCAACGGCGTTTACTGTAATGCCTTTCTTACCAAATTCTCTTGCCCAAACCCGCGTCATGGCAACAACACCTGCCTTTGAAGCAGCATAATTGGTCTGCCCAAAACTGCCATAAAGTCCGACAACGGACGCCGTGTTGATAATTCGACCGGAAGATCGTCTTGTCATCGAGGGTACGACGGCGCTCGTGACGTTAAACGTTCCTGTCAGATTGACATCAATAACACGCTGCCATTGAAGGGAATTCATTTTCTCCAACGTGGCATCGTTTGTCACGCCCGCATTATTGATAAGTACATCTATCTTGCCTTGTGTGGCGAGTAAAGCCTCAACTGCCTGGGTAACTTCCGCGCGATCGGATACATCCACCTTGGTCCATCCGGTAGTATTGCCTGTCTTCGACCGGCGGGGTTCCTCCAGAACATCCCACGAAATTACTTTCGCTTCTTCCAAGGTAAAAAGCCGAATAGCCGCACTACCGATACCGCCCGCACCACCGGTAATCAGAACGACTTTGTCGCGAAAACGCCCCACGACGCTAATTGCTAAACGTAAGCAGAAGCTTTACATATTTTCCGGGATCCCCACTAGCCGCTATTATTGCGTTGTAAGGAACCAGCGCTTCCACAACCTGTTCACTGACGGCCGGAAACTCAGTCTGGCTTGTAAACGCGGTGAAACTCAAAAGATAACCGTTGCCCCCCGCATTGAGGGAAATTTGCATCGGTTGGTCGGTCAGTTGCGAAATGTAGTTTATGGCGTAATTGATAACCTTGACGAGCGGTTTATAATCATCCACTTCGATGCGGCAGTCAAACTCCAAAGCAAAATTCGCATTCATCTGCTTCTTCTCTTTGATCATCATCATCAAATCACGCAAATCAACAACTTCTTTTTCCATACAGCTCCTTCCAAGGAATTTACTTGTTATTTCAAAGTTGCAAAATGACGATGAAAGATCAAAGGAATCATTTCCAACCCGGCGCACTAAATTGGTTTGTGATTCAAACGCAAACTGTTTGATACGACCGAAACGGAACTGAATGCCATGGCCAATCCGGCGATCATTGGATTCAGAGTGAATCCAAAGAACGGGTACAAGGCTCCTGCGGCGATCGGGATCCCCACCAAATTATAAATAAACGCCCAAAAGAGATTTTGCCGGATCGTGCGTACCGATTGCCGAGACAGCTGGATGGCCTTTACTACGTCCGTAA
>JAGQUY010000430.1 GCA_020438245.1 Bacteroidota bacterium | reverse complement strand
GGATTCATGGTAAGTCCAATGCCGATAACTTCATTGAAACCGGGCTCTGCAACCAAACCCTTTTTTGGCAATGAGATCGCCGTTGTGGATGATCAGGGCAAGGAAGTTGCAGCCGGTGAAGAAGGTAAACTGGTCATCAAAGCACCGTGGCCCGGCATGGCAAGAACAATTCACGGTGATCCGGATCGATACGTGGAAACCTATTGGAAGACCTATGAGAAACAGGGTTTTTACAAGGCGGGCGACTCGGCTCGCATCGATGAAGATGGTTACTTGTGGGTCATTGGACGCATTGACGACGTCATTAAGGTAAGCGGTTATCGGCTCGGAACCGCCGAAATCGAGAGCGCATTGGTCAGTCATCCGGCTGTGGCGGAGGCGGCAGCCATCGGCCTGCCCCATGAGGTCAAAGGAAATGCGATCCACGCGTACGTACTCCTTCGCGCCAATTTCAAACCCGGTTCTGATCTGGAAAGTGAATTAAAAGAACACGTGTCCAAAGAGATCGGACCTATTGCCAAACCAGATCAAATTACCTTTATGGATGCATTGCCGAAAACCCGGAGCGGCAAGATTATGCGGCGAGTTCTTAAAGCACGGGCCATGGGGATGAGCGAAGGAGATATTTCCACACTCGAAGAATAAGCTTCTTATCACAGACTGTTACTATCCGTATAAACTGTCCCGCTTTTGCAGAGAATCCCATCTGCACAGGAGAGAGGCGAGGAGAGATTTATACGGATTTTTTTTGTCCAGGGGTTGACTTTTTCGGAGAAAATTTTACCCTCTATATAGGTTTTCACCAACCTCAAAATCAAATAGCTCGTCATTACCGCGTCGTGTGTTCGCCTTTTCTTCAATTTGGTCTCACGCGGCTACGAAGATGTGAATCGTTTCCGGTTCATTATTAACATCCATCAGTCACCCAAAAAAGGAGAAGAAAATGAGACAGATAATTATGTGCCTGACTGTGCTCATACTCTTGTTGACCTGGTCTTCGACCGCAAAAGCTCAACAGCAAAAGGGCGATCGCGAAATTTTTGCATCGTTCTCCATCAACGTTCCTGAAAAAGGCGACGGAACAGCAACGGGCGTCTTGAAATACGGACAATACCAGACGGATAACATAAACGCTGGTCTACTGACGATTACCTCCTTTTCCAAGAATTTCTCTTCGCTCAGTATGGGTATCTATGGGGGCTATTCTCTCCTGATGGGTACCAAGTATGTGCCGTATGCCAACGCCCTCATCATCTATACGACCACTAATACCGACGTCCCGGGAGGCACTTCGGTAAGTACCAATACAGGCTTGGTTGGCGGTGAAGCAGGGGTCAAATACTACTTTGCGGAATATGCAGCCGTCGATTTCTCCGCCCAATATCAGACCCAATTGTTCGGCGACAAAGGCAGTGGGTCGCTGATGCGTTATCTGATAGGAATCTCTGTGCTGTTACCGAGGAAGGATCGAAAGTAGAAAGCCTTTCTTGTCTCCCCGGACCGCGTCGATGCAGGCGCGGGTTCCGGAGAGAAACAGGTTGTTTTCCAGCTCATCCTTGTTGCAGTGATATGTAACATCCGTCATTCATCCAAAGAGGGCCATTATGAAAGCCGTTCTCATTTCCGTTCTCATTCTATCATCAAACGTAGTAAGCCAGCGCTTGAGCGTCAGTCCCTACGCAGGACTCAACACGAAATCCGGCAAGACGTTGCTGAATGTTTCATTTTCTGCAGACGGAAAACTCCTCGCCGCGGGTGATGAAAAAGGAAAAATATCATGCTGGAATGTTGGAGCCCGTCAGTTCGTCACGGAATTGGAAATGCGGGACGATGTGTTGTTCCTGGGATTCCTTTCCCAATCCAATCTCCTGGCAGGCGTCGACAAAAAGGGCCATGTTTATGTATTCGACATTAATACAGGAACCGTGCAATCGGAACTTAAGACGTCAGACAGGCCGATGGTTGCCTGCTTGGATGCAGGAAGACAATACCTCGCCGTGGCGACCAAGGACGAGGTCATCGAAATCTTTGATCTGAAGGTCGGAATGCTCTACGGCGTCATCACGGGAAAAGGCAAGTTGAAGAACGCCCTTTTTCTTGGGTTCGATCGTCGCGGTGAACAGTTGATCGCAATCGGTGAACGCGCGAACGTTGCTGTCTGGAGTCCCTCGACGCAGAAGCTGATCCGGGAAGTAAAATTGCAGGGCGGACAGTTGTACGGATCAAGCTCGGCGATAATGTCGGCGGCAACAAACAGGGCCGCCAATTTGTTTGTCGTAGGACTTCAGGAGGTTGCCATCCCGAAGGGCGGACTGCGTGCCGGCGGCAACCTGATGAGGGAAAATAGTATAATCGCCTATGATTGGCAGACCGGTATTGAGGTAAAACGCTTTAAAACCGATATGCGAATTGATGAAATTGCTCTGGGTCCGGGGAATGATCATGTCGCGATCTACAATGACCGTTCCAGCGACATCATGATCATTGATCTGCGAAAAGGAGAACTTCGGCAAACGGTAACCGGAAGCGGTGAAACAACCTCGCTCGCCATATCACCGGATGACAAATGGTTGGCTGCCGGGTCGGACAAGGGCACAATCACGATCTGGAAGATGGAATTTATCGACAATCAGACAATATCCTCTTCAACGGGTCTGGCTTCTCTCGGGGGCCGAATTCGCGTATCCGGCGAGAAGAAACCTGCCCTCTCCTCCGGTGAAAAACGAAAAGTTGCCGTTTTGAAGGTCCTTGCCAACAGCGTAGACCCGAATATTGCCCAAATCTGCCTGACTACCATGTCCAACCAACTTGCCAACGTCAATTATCTCACGCTGATTGAGCGTCAGGAGATCGAACAGGTTCTCAAAGAGCAGGACTTTCAAATGAGCGACCTGACTGAAGATCAGGGCGTGGAAGTAGGCAAGCTGTTGAATGCAGACGTGGTGATCATCGGCAGCGTCGGTAAATTGGGCTCCATTTTTGTTTTTAATGCCCGTTTATTAGACGTGGAAACCGGTCAGATCTTGAAAGGGCGAGAAGTGATCTGCGAAGAGTGTCGCGATCAGGATTTATACGATGCCATGCGTTTGTTATCCTCAACCATTGCCAATTGAGCAGATCAGGTGCGAATCCGGGCGTCTACAACCTTTAAATTCTTGCCGGACCCAATTATCGGATTCAGATCGACTTCACGAATCTCCGGATATGTTTGTACAAGCGCCGACAATCGCAACAAAATACCGGCAAAGGCACTTCGGTCAACCCCTGCCCGGCCCCGGAACCCGTCAAAAAACCTGTCCATGTGAAGATGGCTGACCATCCATTCCGCTTCCCGTTCGGTAAGAGGAACAAGACTCACAGACTTTTCCGTGAACAACTCAACAAGTGTGCCGCCGACTCCGCATAGAATAAGATGACCGTACTCCTCTTCGTATTTAACACCCACATACAACTCCACCCCTTCGACCATCTCCTGAATCACAAAACCGGTTGCATGGTCCATTGATAACATCTTTGCGGCAGCGATTTTCACATCAGCCATGTCTCGGCAATTCAGGACCACTCCTCCAGTTTCTGTTTTGTGTATCGGGCCAGCCACTTTAACGGCAACCGGAAAATTCAATTCGGGTGGAATTTGGTTCGTCGATTTACAAAATAACTCCATCGGTCGTTGAATGCCTGCGATATCCAACAGGTTGGCAACCAAGTCCGGATTAAGAATCACCTTTTCAGACAACGGAAAAGCCTTTGTAATTTGAGGTTGCGGAGTTGATGTAGTCCCGGAGCAAGGTGTTTCAGCGTACACCCTGGCAAGTGCCTTTGCAAACATGACTTCGTCCGGAAAGAAGGAATGCCGGCGTGAAACAAACTCCGCCACCTCCTCGCTGGCCGCTATAACTGACGGCAGAACTGGGAAAATAGGTTTTGCACAATTTTCGATCTTTTCGTGAATAACCATGTACGCGTCGAAAACCGGCCGCAACCCGGGCGTCCCGAATATGACGGCCATGCCGTCCACTTGATCGGAGTTTGACGCAAAATCGATGACCTTTCCCAATTGCTCTGCTGTACCGGTCGCCAGAAAATCAATTGGATTCCGCACGGAGGATCCTGGAAAAAGTTCCGCAAGAAGGAGATCTGATGCAGAATCCTTGAATTCAGGAAGATCAAAACCCCCTTCTTCCAACGCGTCGGTCATCATGACTCCTGGGCCTCCTGCATGCGTGATCACGGCTATTCGATGACCGGTCAAAGGTCTGTGCGTGAGTATTGAAGCTACGGCTACCAAGTCCTCCCGGCCGTAACATCGGATTATACCTGCCTTGCGAAACAACGCTTCTACAGCCATGTCCGATGTCGCCAGAGCGCCGGTATGGAATGCGGCGGCCTTCCCTCCAGCCTCGGAACGTCCTGCTTTAATGGCCGCAATGCGGCAGCCCTTGCGAATCAGCGATGAACCGTGTTTCAACACCAGGTCCGGTCGACGGATATTTTCAATGTACAGAAGTTTAATTTTGGCGTCTCTCGTTGTATCGAACGATTCGTCCATGTGTGCCAAAATTTCTTCCACGCCCACCTGTGCACTGTTCCCCACCGAATAGACAGAGTGAAATCGCAGTCCTTTTGGAATTCCTGCCTCCAGAATAAATACCGCGGTGGCGCCAGAACCGGAGATAAGATCACACCCGTTGGCATCAAGTTTCGGAACAGGTGACGTGAACGCACCCTGATAATCGGGTGTGATCAAACCAATCGAATTGGGCCCGATGAGTGTACACCCGTACTTTTCAACTGTGCGAACGAGCTGTTGTTCCAACGCACGGCCTGTTTCTCCAACTTCACCGAAACCTGCGCTAAGAACAATGAAAGCCCGCGTCCCTTTGGTTGCTGCAAGCAACTCGACTGCAGATACGGTTTCAACGGCCGGTACGGCAAGAATAGCGAGCTCTACAGAAGGTAGCTTCCCAACAGCAGGCACGCTTTGAATTCCCTGAACAACAGTCCCCTTAGGATTGACTGCATGGAGCGAACCGGAGAAGGATCCGTGCAGAAGATTATGAAGAACCTTTCCGCCCGGTTTAGACAAGTCGTTCGAAGCACCTACAACGGCGATGGAGGCAGGATGAAGAAGCTCATGGGCAAGCATGGCCGGATTGCCTTTTTGGAGAAAGGTAGGTCAATCCGGCGTGCTGTTCTATGATTTAGATCATACGGAGGAGGCAAATCGTACGGACGTGATCGTTCTATTTTTTCTTGAACTGTAAAGCGGCAGAATTGATACAGTAGCGAAGACCCGTCGGCTTTGGACCGTCGTCAAAAACATGACCCAAATGACCTCCGCATCGGGCACAGATCACTTCGCTCCGGACCATTCCATAAGTTCGGTCGGTTTCCGCATCCACGTATGCCTCGTCCACCGGCTGATAAAAACTAGGCCACCCGGTTCCGGATTCAAATTTGGTCTTGGAATCGAACAATTCCAAACCGCAGGCTGCACACAAATACGTTCCATCTTCGTGATTATTCCAAAACTTGCCGGTAAAAGCACGCTCGGTACCTTTCTCACGCAAGATGTGATACGCTTCCGGAGACAATTCTTTTTTCCACTCCTCCTCGCTCTTCACCACTTTGTCGATCATCTTCTTTTCCTTATTTTGGGACGTCTGGCTCACGGCTTCGGGCTTGGTCCCGCAAGCAGAAATCAGCAGCCCGATTATGATCAATTTTCTCATATGGTCTCCCTGTTTTATCGTCTGTTTAACGATTCCCGGGTCGGTTTATTCCGTTGACGGAATCCGATCCAGTAGATTCTTCAATTTGTCAAGATCTCCCTTCCAGCGATCAATGGTCCAGATGGCCCTCCACGCCAAAAGACACTTCTTCCAGAACGTGTGTCCTTTGGTGTCGTTATAAAACAGTACCTCGGTGCTGTCCCCGTGGTTGGCTGTTCTGAAATCCAGCATTCCGCTCTGCCAATGGTCCGAGAAAAAAAACCGGACGTCGTTCGAGTCCGCACTGAAAAGAAAAACATAGGCAGTATCTTGACCTTCTTGATAGGGGAGGTAGAAAGAGGAGTCCGAAAGAACTACAGGCTGTTTGACGTCAAGTACCCACTTTGGGTGATTTTGAGACTCACGAAGAAAACGAACAACCTGCTTGGGGGTTGCCGCAGTATTGAATGACAGTTTGAATTTATTAAAAGGCATGAACCATCCAAGCATGAAAAAGGATACTATACAGCAAGCAAGAAGAGCCCCGGCAGCTTGAATCAACGGCTTCATTTTGCCTGCTTGCCCATGACAAAGAAGCGCATAATCGGACGATTCCTGGAAGGTCTTCCAACCTCCACAAAACCCGCCTGTTGATAGGCACTCAGCAGCCCTGTCCATGCAAAGACGTCTGGCATTCTTGCTGAATAGGGCACGGCCGGATAGGCTTCCAAAATCCTTTTCTTTTTCTCTTTCGCAAATCGGGCGACTGAACGCAACATTTTAACGGAAATGCCC
>JAGQUY010000429.1 GCA_020438245.1 Bacteroidota bacterium | reverse complement strand
TACACAAGACTCGCTAATTGCATGATTGCGATCATGGCAGGAAGTGGGTATTTTTCTGATTAAACTATTAATTGCACTTGTGGTAGTATTTTTGCTAATCCTTCTCTCTAGACGGTTCGCAAAGATGATTGAGAAAAGAATTAGACTAAATAGTATCGTAGATGACGATGATTACACCAAAAAAGGGAGCTGACTTGTAGGAGATATTATCTTTTATACACTGGCGCTTTTTGTTGTTTTTATTGGTCTGAGTATCATAGGTATCGACTTTAGTTTCATGCTCGGATGAATCTCATTTGGTCTATGATTTGCGTTCAAAGATATCTTGTGAAATATGCTAGCTTGATTGATGGTACTAACGAACAATGATTATAAGCTAGGAGATATCATTGTGATAGATGATGAAAAGCACGATTATTTCTGAAGGATAGAAGAGCTAACGATCAGATATACAGTGATCAGAACGTTTGATCTCAGAAGGGTGATTATCCCAAACTTGAAAATGGTGACCAAACCTATCAGAACATACGATGCAGAAGAACTTGTAAGGTTGGAAACAAGAGTGACGGTTCATTATGGTACGCCAGTAGAAAAGGCTATCTCCATCATCAAGTGAGCGGTCAATAGTTCGAAAGTAGTAAAAGAAAAAGATTCAACAAAAGTGATGCTTGATGCTATGGGAAATCATGGTCTGGAGATGCGTGTCTTCTTTTATATGGATCCAGGTGAATGAGTCCTTATCCCTATGGCAACCTCTGAGGTAAATCAGGCAATTTTTGAAGCATTTGGTAAAGAAGGTGTTGTGATTCCATATCCACATACAACCGTGACTGTAGATCATAACGACAAGAATCTTATCTGAACAGCGCTGTACGTGGCAAAAGAGTCAGGAGAAAAATAGTAATTAGTGATTGGTGATTAGTCATTAGAAGTAGAGACAAATCGTGAAGTATTGAGGAAGATTGATAAATATAGTGGAATAATAGGATTTCTCGACTTCGCTTGAAATGACAAAGTAACAACGTTCACCTATTTTCCTCGGCCGAAGGCCTTTTGACTATTGTTTGACTATTATTTCATGAAACAGCTCTATCTCGTTCGTCATGCCAAGTCTTCTCGAGATGATCCAAGCCTATTGGATAAGGATCGTCCGTTGAGTAAAAGAGGGAAGCATGATATTCAGCTCATCTGACAAAGATTACATGACAAATGATTTGTTCTAGATATGCTTGTTACTAGCTCTTCCAAGAGAACGATAAAGACAGCAAGATGAATTGGAAAGTATTTATGATACGCAAAAAAAGATATCGTCGCTGATGAAAAATTGTATATGGCAAGCAGTACTACTTTATTCGATCTAATCACAAAAACATCGACAGACGTAGATAATTTAATGGTAGTAGCGCATAACAATGGTATTTCAGAATTAGCGAAATCACTTTGAGCAGATATATGACGTATGCCAACATGCGCTGTTGTTTGTTTTTCTGTAGATGTAGAAAACTGGAAAGATCTTGATCCGTGATTGGCGAACGTTGAACGATATGATTATCCGAAGAAACTAGACTCTAGACTCTAGATTCTAGATTCTAGGATCATAAACGTTTTAGGATTAGTTATTATTTTGCTAACAAGCCTATATTTTCACAAAGATAGCACGAAGTGTAAAAAAGTGCTTATTTTGTCTTGCATTTTTTGGTAGCATGGATACTATTTAGGTGCTATCATATTGTATGGTAGCTTATTACCTCATGGAAAACAGATTTTTTTATTATATTACATAGTAGTTTCATGTGAAAGATTATTGGTATTGACCTAGGTACAACAAACTCATGTTTTGCGTATATGCTAGGTGATAAATCAGAAGTGATTGCAAATGCTGAGTGAGAGAGAACAACACCTTCAGTCGTCTATATAAAATGAGATGATATGATGGTAGGGAACCTAGCGAAAAGAAAAGCAGTTCTCGAACCGAAAAATGTCGTCTTTGAAGCAAAGAGGTTTATCGGACACAAATGGTCTGAAATAAAGGATGAAGCAAAAAAGATGCCATTTGAGATGAAAGAAGCTAGTGATGGTGGTGTCCTTATCGTTGTAGATGGAAAAGAATACAAACCAGAACAGATATCTGCATTTGTACTGCAGAAAATCAAACAAGACGCTGAAAAGTTTCTAGGAGAACCTATTAGTGGAGCAGTGATTACGGTGCCTGCATACTTCAATGACTCACAAAGAAATGCAACGAAAGCTGCTGGTGAGATTGCTTGATTGAAAGTAGAAAGAATCATCAATGAACCTACGGCAGCTGCATTGTCATACGGTCTAGGAAAGAAGAAAGATGAAAAAGTTGCAGTCTTTGATTTAGGGGGTGGTACGTTCGATATCACTGTTTTGGAAATTTGAGCTGAAGGTACGTTTCAGGTATTATCAACATCGGGTGATACGCAGTTGGGTGGTGCTGATCTAGATCAGATCTTGATAGATTGGTTGTTGGCATGATTCAAAGCAAAAGAAGGTATAGATTTGAGTGACAATGCTATGGCGTTGCAAAGACTGAAAGAAGAAGCTGAAAAGGCAAAGAAGCAACTATCACAAACAGATAGTGTAGATATTACGATTCCATTTATTGCACAAACTGAAGATGGTCAACCAAAAAATTTGGAAGAGAAACTAACGAGAACACAGTTCGAAAAGATGATAGATAGTTTAGTAACAAGAACGAAACAACCTGTACTAAATGCACTGAAAGATGCAAAACTTAGCGCTGGTGATATAGATGAAGTAATTCTTGTAGGTGGTTCTACGAGAGTACCTATGGTGAAAAAGATCGTTGCTGATGTGTTTGGTAAAGAACCAAAAGCTACGGTAAACCCAGATGAAGCTGTTGCTCTAGGTGCGGCTATCCAGGGTGGTATCATCCAAGGTGATGTACAAGATATTTTGTTATTAGATGTGACACCACTTAGTCTAGGTGTAGAGGTAGAAGGAAAACTAGTTGATGTCGTTATTCCAAGAAACACTACTATTCCGGCAAAGAAAAACAAGATCTATACGACAGCTGTAGACAACCAGCCTGCAGTGACTATTCATGTGTTGCAAGGTGAAAGACCTATGGCAGCTGATAACAAGTCGCTTGGTCAGTTTAACCTCGATGATATACCGCAGATGAGAAGATGAGAACCTCAGATTGAAGTAACGTTTGATATCGATGCAAACGGGATACTCCATGTAACAGCCAAAGACAAGGCCACTAACAAAGAACAAACCATTAGAATTGAATCTTCCTCCGGTCTGTCATCCGAGGAAATTGATCGAATGGTCAACCAAGCAAAAGAACATGCCGACGATGATCGGAAGCATCGCGAAAAAATCGATACAAAAAATCAATCAGAGACCCTGATCTATCAGACAGAAAAGAACATAAAAGACTTCGGCGAGAAACTGGATGCGGATTCAAAGAGCAGATTGGAAGCGGGGCTTCAGGCTCTTAAGGATGCGGTCGGAAGTGACGATGTTCAGAAAATGCAGTCCGCCTCGGAGTCGCTGAGTAAGACTTGGAACGAAGTTTCGACCAAGATGTACCAATCCGGCGCTGCAGAAGGTGCGGCAACAGGTGGAGACGGTCAAACACAGGGTACAGATCAAAAAGTGGAAGAAGCGGACTATGAAGTAGTGGATGACAAGGATAAGAAATAAGGAGCCCTATGCCAACGTACGATTACAAGTGTCCTGAAGGGCACTTATTTGAAGAGTATCAAGGCATCAACTCTGATCCCGTAGCCTTGTGTCCGACGTGTGGCAAGTCGTCAGAGCGAATCATTGGCGCCGGATCCGGACTAATGTTCAAAGGCTCCGGTTTTTATATCACGGATTACAAAAAGCCGGGCTCGAGCGGGAACAATGGTGCGGAAAAAAAGAGCAAGGACCCCAAGCCCGAAAAAGAATAGGAACCATGGACTTTACAAATAGTCTCAAGACACTGTTACTTGTTTCCCTGCTGACCGCACTATTTATGTTCATTGGTTATTTGGTCGGTGGACAGGGTGGGGCGTTGATTGCTTTTGGGATTGCAGCAGTAATAAACGTCACCAGCTACTGGTTCAGCGATAAGATCGTTTTGCGCATGTACGGTGCAACCGAGATTCAATACTCTGAAAACCCTCGTCTGTATTCGATTGTGCAGCGATTGGCGCAACAAGCCGGCTTACCGATGCCAAAGGTATACCTTATTCCGACAGACACGCCCAATGCTTTTGCGACTGGTCGTAATCCTGAGCATGCTGCAGTGGCTGCCACCGAGGGCATCTTGAATCGCCTGTCCGATGATGAGCTGGAAGGAGTAATGGCACATGAACTCGGCCATGTTAGGAATCGGGACATATTGATCAGCAGCCTTGTGGCAACCTTGGCAGGAGCTATCTCCTACATAGCGACCATGGCTCAATGGTCCGCCATTTTTGGATTCGGAAGAAATTCTGATGACGATGACAGAGGTTCAAATCCGATTGCCCTTTTGGCAATGGCCATTGTTGCGCCAATCGCAGCCATGCTCATTCAAATGGCTATTTCAAGATCTCGCGAGTTTATGGCCGATCGAGCAGGAGCGGAAATCTCACGCAGACCGATGTCGCTTGCCAGTGCACTGATAAAACTGGAAAAGAGCAACAAAATGTTGCCAATGCCTTCGAGTAATGCGACGGCTCATCTGTTTATTGTAAATCCTCTGTCAGGGGGAGGATTTGGGTCCCTTTTCAGGACGCACCCAACCACCGAAGAAAGGGTTGCAAGACTCGAGGAGTACAGCCGACAAACCGGGCTGGCATGATCATGAAAGATTACTATCAAATTTTGGGCATTTCTGAAAATGCAACAGACGATCAGATCAAGCAGGCCTACAAGCGGCTAGCAAAGCAATACCACCCCGATCGAAACCCCGGAAATGCGAAATTTGAAGAAAAATTCAAGGAGATGTCTGAAGCCTATAATGTATTAAGTGATCCCAAAAAGCGTAAAGAGTATGACTCGATGCGGCGATTTGGAGGTCGGCAGGGTTTCGCCACGTCGGATGCTGATTTTGACTGGAGAGACTTTATGAAAGATTTTAGATCACAGGCTCAGGGATTCGGTCAGTCTACGTCCTTCTCCGATATTTTTGATGACATGTTCTTTGGATCCGGTCGCACCCGTCAAAAAGAGTCGGAAGTGGAAATTAGAGTACCCTTCCTCAAGGCCGTGCGGGGAGGGGATGTGGAATTTCAATACAACAACGGAAATGTCCGCACGTTGCGCGTCCGCCTGCCTGAAGGCATCGCCGACGGAGAGAAAATTCGCGTAAATCCGGTTGACGGTCCCTCTGTGTTGGTCACCGTTCGCGTACAGCCTGATAATTCCTATAGCAGGAAGGGACAGGATATCTACTTTGAAGTCCGGCTGAATATGGCCCAGCTGATTTTGGGTACGAGCATTCGGGTCAATACAGTATATGACAATCAGGTTGATGTTAAAATTCCACCAGGTACACAACCGGGTACGGTTTTGAAGCTGGGAGGACTTGGAGTCAAGGGAAAAGGTAAGAAGGGGGACATGTTTGTTACAGTTCATGCGTCCATCCCCAAACATTTGACGCGTAAGCAGCGGGAACTTCTTGAGGAGTTTGCGCGAGAGGTCGGACTAAAATATTAATTCTAAATCATCGTCTGTGATTAAGAAATATTAATCTGTGAAAGTAAACTTGGATCGTGTTCATTCGTAAAAAGAGACGAACACAAAAAATTGGAGGGAATAAGCAAATGACAAAATCGTCTCGTCTCGTAGTCGGTTTCATGCTGATCATAATCGGCCTTCTTGCTGGGGTATTGCTTACGGCGAATCTGAATCTGACCCACAGTGGGCGTGCATCGTCGGATTCGGAAGCACGCACGCGGCTGGAAGAAAAAATGGAGTCCATGTCAGATTTCAGCGACGGGTTTGCCGCCGTGGCTGAATATGTAACACCCAGTGTAGTCACCGTGGAAACGGAAAAAACAGTACAAATGGCCAACTCCCCGTTTGGAGACCAAGATCCGTTCGGAGATTTCTTCGGCCAGGATGATTTCTTTCGCCGGTTTTTCGGTACACCAAGAAACCAGCCCAGACAGGAGCAAAAGCTTTCCGGCCTTGGTTCGGGCGTCATTGTGAGTGCAGATGGATATATCCTCACAAACAATCACGTAATTGACAACACCGATAAAATATCCATCACACTGTCCAACGGCAAGGTGTATGAGGGTAAGCTTATAGGAACAGACAGCCGAACGGATATCGCGGTTGTCAAGATTGATGAGAAGGGACTGCCCGCAATAAAGATATCCAACTCGGATCAGATCAAGGTCGGACAATGGGCTATCGCCGTTGGAAATCCTTTTCAAAAGGCACTCAGCCACACAGTTACCGCGGGCATTATTAGCGGAGTTTCCCGCTCGTCGGTAGGTCTGGACACAGACGTTGACTTCCTCCAAACCGATGCAGCCATCAATCCCGGGAATAGCGGCGGCGCTCTGGTCAATTTGAAAGGGGAATTACTCGGCATCAATACAGCCATTCTGTCGAGGTCCGGTGGATACCAAGGTATTGGTTTCGCCATCCCGTCAAATACCGCGAAGAACATAATGGATCAATTAATCAAATCGGGCAAAGTGATTCGCGGCTACGTGGGCGTCAGCATGCAAGATGTAAATGATCAAATGGCAAAAGCCCTGGGTCTCAAGGAAAACCGTGGCGCCGTCATTGCCCAGGTCATGGAGGGCAGTCCTGCGGATCGGGCAAACCTTAAGGCGGGTGACGTGATTATTAAGGTCAATGACAAAGAAGTCACAAATGGTGCTGAAATTCGCAAGCAAATTATCTCCAAGGCACCCGGAGAAAAAGTCAAAATAACCGTTGTGAGAGACGGAAAGCCGCAGACAGTTGAAGTTACCCTTGGTGAGGTCCCTGCTGAGCCCGTTGCCGTGAAGAAAGACGAATCCCTCAAGAAGAGCTCAGAACGACTCGGCATGGAAGTGTCCGGATTGTCAAGAGACCTGGCAACCCGATATGGTATCAATCCAAAACTGACCGGTGTTGTGATCACCAGTATTGATCAAAACGGTCCTTCCTTTGCAGCGGGATTAAGGGAGGGCGACTTGATCCAGCGTGTTGGCCGGAAGGATATCGCTTCAGTAAAAGAATTTTCAGAAGAAATGGCCAATGTGGCAAAAGGGGAGACCGTATTGTTCCTTATCAATCGGCAAGGTAGTTCTCTTTTCATCGCTTTTAATCTGATGAACTGACGTTCTTCCGTAAACTCAATTTCCCAAGTGCAGAGAGCGCCAGGGGCCGGATCTCCTGGTGCTCTTTTCACAAAAACCAATAGGTGAAAATGACAAAAACCATCGAAGAAACGATAGCCCGTAAGGAAAAAAGGAAAAAATTGCAGCTGCCCGATACCTTGCCGATTATTCCGCTAAGAAACACGGTTTTGTTTCCGCAGCAAATTATGCCTTTATCGATCGGACGGGATAAAACGCTGAAACTTGTCTCTGATTATTCAGAGGCAAACCGGCTTATCGGGGTCGTCGCACAAAAAGACAGCACCATCGAGAATCCGGGACAAGGCGACATGTTCGAGTATGGCGTTGCTGCAACGATCATGAGGGTCTTTGACATGCCCGATGGTTCCAAGAGCGTCATTGTGCAAGGTGTCCAGCGAATCCGGATAAAGAACTTTCAGCAGGAAGATCCATACTGGATCGCCGACATCGAAGAGCTTCATGATGAACCGGCCGGCGGTAAGGACATCGAAATTGATGCGCTTGTCATCAACATAAAGAGCATCTTTCAAAAAATGGCTGGACTCGCGCCATACTTGACAGCTGAACAGACTTCTATGATTCTGAATATTCCTCATGCCGGGCGAGTGGCGGACATGGCCATTTCCGCGATTAATATCTCGACGGAAGAGAAACAGGAGGTACTGGAAATCCTCGGTATCCGTGAGCGCCTTGAACGCTCCCATTTTATCCTGAACAAAGTTCTCCAAACACTCGAAATCGGCAACAAAATTCAAACGGATGTCCAGGATGAAATCAGTAAAACGCAGCGCGAGTACTATCTTAGAGAACAACTGAAGGCGATTCAAAGAGAGCTGGGTGAAGCGGAATCGGCCAACCCGGAGGTTTCCGAACTTCGGGAAAAGATTGAACAGGCCAAGATGCCCAAGGATGCGCTGGAAGTTGCCAAGAAAGAATTGGACCGGCTCGCCAGAATGTCACCCATGGCAGCGGAGTATACTGTCGCACGAACCTATATAGACTGGCTCATTGAACTTCCGTGGAGCGTTGCGACAGAGGATCGCATGAAGATCGATGAGGCCCGAAAAAGTCTCGACAATGACCATTATGGATTGGAAAAGGTCAAAAAGAGGATATTGGAGTACTTGTCTGTTCGCAAATTGAAGAACGATATGCGCGGACCCATTCTGTGTTTTGTCGGTCCTCCCGGCGTCGGGAAAACGTCCCTTGGAAGGTCCATCGCCAACGCCTTGGGGCGCAAATTTGTACGCATGTCGTTGGGCGGCATCCGGGATGAGGCTGAAATAAGAGGCCACCGCAGGACGTATATCGGAGCTTTGCCAGGCCGAATTATCCAAGGCATAAAGAAAGCAGGATCTTTAAACCCGGTATTCATGCTAGACGAAATTGACAAAGTTGGTATGGATTTCCGGGGCGATCCGTCATCTGCATTGCTGGAGGTCTTGGATCCCGAGCAAAACAACTCATTCAGCGATCACTACCTTGATGTGGCGTTTGATCTGTCGAAAGTTTTGTTCATCGCAACGGCCAATTTAGCCGACCCGATTCTGTCAGCTCTCAGAGACCGCATGGAAATAATTGAGATTCCCGGCTACACGGAAGAAGAGAAGTTAAATATCACTCAACGTTTTATCGTTCCGAAACAGATTCGAGAGCATGGGTTAAAAGACAGCCAGGTCAAGTTTGAAAAGGATGCCATTCGAACGATTATTCACGAGTACACCAGAGAAGCCGGTCTCAGAAATCTGGAACGGGAGATCGCTACCATCTGCCGTGGCGTGGCACACCAAATTGCCGAAAACAAGACCACCAAAGCCTCCATTCAAAAAAAGAATCTGTATGATTATGTAGGAAAACCGAAATTCTTTTCAGACGCCGCAGAGCGGATCACGAAGCCTGGTATAGTGACCGGCCTTGCCTGGACTGCAGCGGGGGGTGACATTCTCTTCATAGAAGCCAC
>JAGQUY010000428.1 GCA_020438245.1 Bacteroidota bacterium | reverse complement strand
AAGCCCGGGTCCCGAATCTGTATTGTTATTTTGCCGCTCTTCCGATATATTTAAGCTTATGACACGATTCATTCTCACGTGGCTCCTGATTCTGGCCGGCGGGGTCTTGGGCTCATGCTCCTCCACGAAGCAGGCCACGAAAGGCCCATCCGAACGGCCCTACAAAGTTGAAGCCGTTAAACGGTATGTCGACGGCCTTATCAATGAACTCACAGGAAATCCGGATGCCGCGTTGCGGGATTATCAGGTAGCTGTTCTGTTGGATTCCACATCAAACACGATGTACGCCTCGCTTGCTGACCAGTATGCGCTCGGCGGTCAGACCGAGAAGAGTCTCGGTGTCGTTCAGAAAATTCTATCGGCAAATCCGACTCATATAGGTGCACTGGAGATCCTTGCGGAGCTGAGAATTCAGAGTCACGACTTCAATGGAGCAGTCGAGACGCTTGAGAAAATCGCGGAAATTAAACCGGGAGATATTGACGCTCACTATCGTCTGATTACCATTTATGAAGTCCAGCAAAAATTCGCAGAGGCGGCCGTCCACTATGAAACACTGCTTCGTTTGCTGGGACCAAATACCTTGTTGTATCTCAAGCTTGGCGATCTGTTCATGAAAATGAAGCAGTATACAAAGGCCGCGGCTGTTTTCCGGGAAGCCAGAGCATCCGATCCCAATAATTATTTCGTTCTGGAAGCACTGGGTCAAGCTTGTGAATTCAACAAACAGATCCCCGAGGCACTGGAGGCCTATGAAGCCCTTGCCGTTTTGCAGGAGTCCAATCATCTGGTCTTTTTCAAAATTGGGAGTCTCGCACTGCAAATAGGCGATATGGCCAAAGCAGAGAGGGCCTTTAAGTCTGCCGACGCCCTTCGCGCGGATGTGCCGGAAGTTCAACGCTCCATTGCCTACGCACTCGATCGCCAAAACAAAAGGGACGATGCGATTCTTTACTACGAAAAGGCGCTGCGCCTGAACGAACGGGATGTTCTATCCATGACCCTGCTGGCACCCCTATATCAAGATAAAGCATGGACCCGGCGTGCCGATTCTCTTTTCGAAAGAATTCTCGAGTTGGAACCAGATAACGACCTGATACTGAACAACTACAGCTACAGCCTCGCCCAGCGAAACCTGCAATTGGACAAAGCACTGAGGCTGGTTCAACGTGCCTTGAAAAAGGAGCCGAAAAGCTCGCACTATCTGGATACTATCGGGTGGGTTTATTTTCAGATGGGTTTGTACGATCTGGCGTTGAAGTATATCCGCCAATCACTTGAATTCAATCCCGATAGCTGGGAAGTACTCGATCATCTTGGCGACGTGTACCAAAAGCTCAATCGCACGTCGGACGCCCAGACACAATGGAAGAAGGCCCTCGATTTAAATCCGGATCATGAGGGTATTCGAAAGAAACTTCGCCAGTGAATCGCCTCCGACTCACGTCCATTCTACTTCTGATGACGCTGTCCGCATGCCGACCCTCTGCAGTCGTCATTCGCGAATCCGTAACCATGGACGGCATTTCGGTGGAACAACTCATCCAGAAGAACCACACCAATGCAGAACCCTTTCGTTCGTTGAAGGCAGTTGCGACGCTGAATGTCGAGTCCGCAAAGTCGGCCGGTCAATTTTCCATGCAACTCGCCATCAAAGCTCCGGACAGCGTCTTCATCAAAGTGGAAGGTCTCCTTGGCATTGACGGACTCAAGGCTTCCATCAACTCCAAAACGTTCGAAGTGTACAATGTGATTCAACGGTATGTTGTACAAGGCGCCACCAATTCAGCGGCCATTCAAAAGACGCTCGAATACGAAATTACCTTTGACGAACTTCTGGAAACACTGACCGGTTTGCCCATGGCGCCCGCCGCCGGTATTTCGGATGTCCGTGCCGACGATTCATACTATTTGTTGATCTATTCAACTCCCGACAAAGAAACAAGCATCTGGCTTGATCCGTATGCCGGGTTTGCCGTGAGCCGAATCACAGAATCCCGACACGGAAAAACGATCCTGGAAAAAGAGTACTCGAGATTTGAACGAATCAATGGGCGATTCTTGCCCCGTTATGTCCGAATCTACCGGCCCTTAAAGAAAGATCTGCTAAGTCTGTTCTTCCAAACTCGGGAACTTGACAAAAACATCAAGAGCGGTCTTTTTGTCTTGAAATACCCTGACGACATCAAAATTGTAAAAATGAATGAGACGCCATGACTTCTGAAAAGACACTTGATCTGTCTATTGTGATTCCTCTGCTGAACGAAGAAGAGTCTTTGCCGGAATTGGTGGGAAGTATTTGTTCGGTTATGGGCGGCCGGTCCGTGGCGTTTGAAATCGTTTTGGTCGACGACGGCAGCCGTGACAAATCGTTCGAAGTGATCCGGCAGCTGAAGGAAAAATACATGCCCCTCCGAGCCATTCGATTTAGGAAAAACTACGGCAAGTCAGCGGCATTGGCCGAAGGTTTTCGGACTGCACGGGGCAGATATGTAATTACCATGGATGCAGACCTTCAGGATGATCCCGCTGAAATACCCAATCTGATGAGCAAACTCGATGAAGGATATGATTTGGTTTCCGGATGGAAGA
>JAGQUY010000427.1 GCA_020438245.1 Bacteroidota bacterium | reverse complement strand
ATTGAATGGGTTTGGATAATTTTGCGAAAGAGCAAACGATGTTGGCAATTCATCAACAAATGAATTCGAAGCATTTTCGACGTAGGTGACAGTTCCCACCCAAACTTTGAACCGGACAGGCTGATCCTCCGTTCTTGATTTGAAAAGGTAATCCTGCGTTTCGACGATTTCCCGGTTGCTCACGTTCATGATTTTAACAATGAAATTGGCAGGTACGCGATCCGGATTCCAGTTCAGGACGTTTTCGCCTTCCAGATTGGTCCTCACCGACATGTCCCAGGTGTAGCCTTCCAGGCCATTCTTATGGCAGTCGATGGTGTAGGGGACTGTGCGATCGTTGGAAGTATGATCAAATGATACGCTGACATATTCTCCGATCACCGGCAATTCCGGAAGATCGTAGCGATCTTCGCCATATGCTGCATCTTGAGCAGCTCCGATGTAGTTGAACTGATCCTCGAACTTGCCGTTCTTCACTCCAACCTGGATCAACCAGTCGGCGTCCATATACGACGCCGTAACCTTCGCTATCGTTTTCGGATAAGCGCCGGTTGGATCAATGGTCAGGCTCTGATTCGTCGACGCGGCGTTATACACGTAATATCCGTCGAAAGGATTAAGGGTGGTGAAGGATGTATTATCACCTTTGGTCTGACCGAGGCCAATGTATTTGCTCCCGTCGAATGCAATCGGTCCCTTGATGTTGATATTGCCGCCCGCATCCGTGTTGTTGTTCCAGTCGATGGGGAAAGCGAAGGGGTTTGATATTTGATTCCAGCCCGGGGTGAGCACCAATGTCGCATCTGAAACCGAAGCCGTCATACCTGCCCCCAGGGTGACTTGTTTCCCGCCCGGGATGTGAATCTGTTTGAGCCAATAGGCTTTGCCGGGTTGAAGCTGGGCAGTGGAACTGGCGTCCATGGTTCCCTCGAACAATCGCCAGGTGGAATTACCCGGTTCGCCAAAATCAGACAGTATCGAGGATACCGACTTGTCTGTCAGATTAACCGGTACGGAGAACATCCGCCAAGCCTGATCCGGAAATCCGGAGGGATAGGCACTGCCCGTCGCCGTTTGTGTGGACACCGTATTCGCCGCGACTGCCGTCGACACGATGCCGATGACGGTATTTGAACGGAGCGGATTCGTGGTTAAATAATTTGTAGCCTGTCCGGTTCCGTTGTAGGAAAAAACGGCGTAGTGGTAAACATTGCCCGGCGTCACAGTCACGTCCGTGAAGTGAGTCAACGAACCGTTGTAAGCCACAACCGCGTCGCCCAGCGTCTGACCGGGGAAATATTCTGTCTCATCAACGGGACTACCCGTCGGCGCTCCACCTGATTTTCTAAGAACGAGGTAACCACGTGGGTTACCCGAAGCCGCCGTAAAGGATATTTGGACGGACGATACCGTCGCATTGTGAAAAGACAGTGAAGTAGGCTGGATGGTAGGTTGCGGAATCTCGTGATGCCAACGTGCAATATTGGGCATAATGGTTCCCTCGATTCCAGTCCAACTGCCACCTACAACCATGTCATATCCATCCATGGTCAGCGCCAAAAAGTCCTCCGAGCCATCCAGTAAGCCTACACTATACCAGGTTGCACCGTCAAATCGTGCAAGTCTATCTGCCGACAGGTTGTTTCCCGCGTTTAAGAAATTGCCATAGACATACAAGTCATCGCCGTTGACCATCAATTGCTTTACTGAGGCATTCAGTGTGCCGGGCACGGGTTCGAAAGACGCGCCATTCCATTTCGTCAGATAATCGGCACTGGAATTCCCTCCCGCATTGGTAAAAGCACCGCCGATGTATAGATCGTTTCCACTCACTGCGAAAGCGTTCACCGTTCCGTTAAGGCCCGTGGACAGGGTTTGCCAGGCACTACCGTTCCACTCAGAAATCAATCCAAAATTCCCACCAAGAAAAACCTTCTCACCGAGAACCGCGATTGCCCTGGCATTAACGACGCCAAGTCCGGGCATGGCTTCCCATGATGATCCGTTCCATTTGGCAACATAGTCCGCGCCGCTCACGTTTCCTGCTGATGCAAAGATGCCCGTGATATAGATGTTTGATCCGCTGATTGCCATTTCCGTGTATAGCGTCGAATTTACACCGGTGCCAAAAGCCTCCCAACTGGTTCCGTTCCATTTGGCAATGCCATCTGCATTGGCATTCCCGCCCGCATCAGTAAAGATGCCGGAGACATACACGTCACCGTCCCGAATGACAATCTCATTGACCGTATTATTGAGTCCGGTGCCCAACGCCTCCCATGAACTCCCGTTCCACTTGGCTATATGGTCGGCATTGGGATTCCCGCCGGCATCGGTAAAGGTGCCACCGACATATATTTCGTTTCCGCTAATCGCTACCGTTTCCACCGACCCGTTCAGACCTGAACCCAGTGCACTCCAGCTACTGCCGTCCCATTTGGCGACATTATCCCCGTAAGGATGATTTCCAATGTTCTCTGCAAAGCCTACAACGAACAGGTCGTTCCCACTGGTCGCAACGTCGTTGATCAGACCGTTCAGTTGTGGACTTACGTTTTCAAAAGAACTTCCGTCCCATGTGATAATTCCGCCAGTGTGACAGATATAAAGTTTGTCCGCCGTGCTTACTAATTTTTGAATAAAAGGACTCGGATTTTTTGCAACTTCCCAAGTTGTGTCGTTCCAGACTCCGAAGAAATCCTCTGCGAGGAGCGTCCCGTCTGCTGCGCGAAAAGTGTAGAGCTTGTCGTCGAAAAATGCCAAGGTGCGTGGTGGATTATAGCCCTTGAAACCTGAACCCAGTGCGCTCCATGAGGACCCATCCCATTTGGCCACCTGGTCTGCAAGGGTATCCCCTCCGGCATTCGAAAAATTTCCGGCCGCATACAGAATCGAGTCGCGGGTCGCCAGCGCGAGCACGGCACCATTGAGTCCCAAGCTGACCGAATCCCATGAAGTCCCGTTCCATTT
>JAGQUY010000426.1 GCA_020438245.1 Bacteroidota bacterium | reverse complement strand
GTGTGATCGAATTTTTTTGATGGTCTTATACGCCCAAAGGACGGTTAAGATTCCAAAAAACGGAAGATATTGCCAGTTCACAATTTCCATATCCTCCTTCCACACGCCGGTACGATGGTACTCCGGTAGTACTGAATACGAGAGCATAACCATCCCACTGAATAGAACCCATGCGGCGTTTGGGAAAAAACACAGAAACGGAATGACCCATATTATATACCACGGATGCAACGTTGGACTGAATAATAGTATGGCTGACGTAAGGATAAAAGAAAAGCCGAGCAAGCCGCTCTTCTGTCCACGATAAGGCTTTCGGAAATGCACAATCAGAAGGCCTAGAAAAAGAATTGACCCGGCCCCAAATAGGCTCATTTTCGTGGCAAACTTCGCCAGATCATCAATGGTCAAGCCCATCCAGGGAATGGCATGTTCCGTTACCGGCCAGAGGCTTTGAAAATACTTGTGAACATATTTGTAGATGAATGCGTTAAACTCCCAGTCGGCAACGTAGGTTGTGAGACCCTTCCAAAGATTGGCTCCGGCATCAAGGAAAGGAAGATACAACACCACAGTGCCAAAAACGACAGCCAAGGCAAGATACGCCCACGTCTTCAGACGGGATCGGAAATCTTCGACAAACGGCATGGTCGCGAAAGCCATAAACTTGGAAAAGAAGGATAGCGTCAAGGCAGAAATGGCATGAATTGGTTTGTCTTTCAAGGCAAACCACAATCCGAGCATGAGAAAGAAAGCTCCGATCACATCGGCATGGCCGTTGCCGGCCACTTCAAGAATAATCAGCGGATTCCAGGCGTACGCAACAATCCACCCGCGCGGCCGGTCAGCGGTCCGTAACATCGCAAACAGCAAAATCATAAGGGCGATATCAAATAGCGTCATCACCGCTTTCATGACCGTCACCGATTCGGAGATCATGGTGGTCAACCTGAACACATACTGCAGAACCGGTGGATAAATCGTATTGACGTCGCGATGGTTGACGTGTGGATATATGGTTTCGTCTCTCAGCCCATGCAAGTTTTCGGAATCGGGTGCGAATTGATAGGGGTTGATTCCGGCGTTGGCCACCCGCCCGTCCCACACGTAACGACACACGTCGTCAGAAAAGACAGGTGCCGAAAAGAGCATGGTCATGCGGAAAAGTATTCCAAAACCAATGAGCAGTTCCGGGGAAAAGAAGGTCCGGTGCCAAAAGCCGGCGACGAAGACAAGCGCCATGACGTAAACCAAAAAAGCGATTCCGAAATAAAGAAAGAAATCTCCGAGTCCGGGACGGACATCCGAGAAGCCGGATACCTTCCAAATGGCGACCTCGAACAGCAGGCCCAGAACCAGCAGGATCAGGAACGTATAACGAGAGAGCTTTTCCATTGGGAATGTCGGGCTGAATGGTTATTTTGACGGCGCTCAATGTACGAATCCATACCTGAAACGCAACAGCATTTTCCCCGATGATTCTCAATTTTTACGTTCTCAAGCGGTGGGTTAATGAAACAGCTCCGCAACTGAGCGGTGCCAAGACCGTTGAAATATTCTCTCAGCGTAAAGATGTTTTGATGCTGGGGTATGTCACAGCTGAACGGCTCCATGAAGCGCTGGAGATAGATCTTCGGACCCAGCGGGGTCATGTAGTCCGCAGGTCGACCTATCATCGTCAGCGGAAGAATCTCGCCGACCTGTTTGGTGAGGCGGTGGGCCAAAAGGTAAGATCCATGAATATGGATTCAGCTGATCGCGTGATAAGGTTCGAACTTCAATCCCAAAGTATCGTTATTGAGCTATTCGGCGGGGGCAATGTGTTTCTGGTTGATTCGACCGGAAGGATGGTTGATGCGTTCAAGGATGCGAGGGATTTGCTTGGAACAACCTACACCAGTTCCAGTGGACGCCTTCAAGCGGTTTCTTTGCAATCCTTTGAGGCGTTTAGGAAACATGTTCCAGACGCGTCGTCCT
>JAGQUY010000425.1 GCA_020438245.1 Bacteroidota bacterium | reverse complement strand
AAGTAGTTTATGAATTCTTCCACCCTGAATGCTTCCTTGGGCGGCACTTCGCCATGGGTAAGATAATTCCTAACTAATCCATATGAACCCGTACTTACATCGGCGCCAAAAGTCGAGAGTGCGTCGTCCTCGGTATCGATAAACGGATTGGTCCCATAGCTGGTGTGATACATGTCGTCATACATTCGACCGTTGGCCGGACTGAGCGCCTTCGAAACCATCCCCCTACCGCCTTTTAAGGAATACCTTGATTGTGATTTTTGTGAGGCTGAACCGGCTGTTCCAACCGCCGATTCCATTTGAAAAAATTCAGCATCAGACTCTTCTTTTGGATACTCTCTGGTTTTCGCGATGAGATAGTCTGACTTTGAACGGTCCAGGAGAATTGTCAGCTTGATTGTGCTGTCTGCTTTCAATTCCAATTTCCCGATCTTCAGTGGTGCAAACGATTTCTTCGAAACGTCAAACTCATAGGTTCCGACCGGCAGGTTTTTGAATGCAAAATTGCCTTTGGAATCGGTAATAGCTCCCTCATGTCCAACCGGCACGACCTGGACACCCCCGACGGGAAGCCTTGTCCTCTTGTCAAGAACCGTTCCTTCAATAGTACCAAAGGAAGTCTCCAGGGAAAAAAAGGCCATCGCGACAATGCCCGTCACTACGACAATTAGAAGTGCGGCAGTTCTCGTTGTTTGGTTCGTATTCATACACCCTCCTTTAAGCGTTTGTACGACTAATCCCCTGCGGATGTATCCAACCGATGTATTATCACCGGGCCGAGATGAAATGGGTTGCGATATTGTCAAAAGTCGCTCTTTTATGACTTGAGCCGGTCGGTACGATTATCTATATTGAAATCATTCATCAGAGAAGATCCCAACAAACCAGGAGGAGTCCCGACATGTTGATGCAAGGTAAACAAGGATTGGTATGCGGCGTTGCAAACAAGCGAAGTATAGCCCATGCAATTGCCAAGAGCCTTCACCGTGAAGGGGCAAAACTGGCCTTTACGTATCAAGGGGACCGTCTGAAGAAGAACGTCGAAGAAATCGCCGGAGAATTGGGAAGCAAGCTGCTTTACAACTGCGATGTTACAAAAGATGAGGACATCAAGAAACTCTTTGAGGACGTGAAGAAGGATCTTGGACACCTTGATTTTCTGGTCCATGCCATCGCATTTGCCAACAAGGACGACTTGGAAAAAAACTTCTCCACCACCAGCCGCGAAGGATTCCGTGTTGCCCACGATATTAGCGCGTATTCCCTTATTGGTGTATCGCGCGAGGCTGCGCCGCTCATGCAAGCGCACGGGGGTTCTATTGTAACGCTGTCGTATTATGGAGCGGAGAAAGTAATACCCGGTTACAACGTTATGGGGGTTGCGAAAGCAAGTCTTGAAGCCAGTGTACGATATCTGGCCGCCGACTTGGGTCAGCATAATATCCGGGTCAATGCCGTTTCTGCGGGTCCGATCAACACGCTGGCTGCGAGGGGAATCTCAGGATTTACCAAGATTCTCGATATGACTCCCCAAAAGGCCCCGTTAAAGCGAAATGTTGAAGTTGACGAGGTGGGTGATGCGGCCCTATTCATGCTTAGCTCGTTGAGCAGGGGAATTACCGGCGAAGTGCTTTATGTTGACTGCGGTTACAATATCGTAGGAATGTAAACTCAGTAAGTTTTTCGAATCGTATCAAATGGATTAGAGGTTCCTTATCAATCCAGATGAAATCATCCGCATTCTGGGACTGAGCCCCCATCCTGAAGGCGGCGCTTTTTGTGAGACCTACCGGTCCGCCATTGAAGCGAAGGTCGATCCGACAAGATCTGTTTGCACCGCAATATACTTTTTACTTCGCGAAGGCCAGCCGACCTCCTGGCACTCCGTCCTTCACGATGAAATCTACCACTTCTATGCCGGCTATCCTCTTGAATTGTCAATTATTGATTTGAAAGGGGATTTCCAACGCGTCGTGCTTGGTACCGATCTGGAGTCCGGTCAGCGTCCACAGATTCTGATTCCCGGGACGTTCTGGCAGTCTGCGAGAACACTTGGTGCTTTTACACTTATCGGTTGCACCGTGTCACCTGGTTTTGATTTCAACGATTTTAAATTGGCTTCCATAGAGGAACTTACGATGCAATTTCCTCGTATTTTCCACCAACTGAATCCATAAGAGGAATTCACCATGACAACACGAAGTCTCTTTATCAACGAGGCCGACCAGCTTCGGGCCGGATGGCGCATCGCCATCTATTTATGCATTCTGGTCTTGATCATTCTTCCGGGCCTTGTGATAGCGTCTACCATCGCCAATATTGCCGGTCAGGACAATATGTGGACGGTTATCGCTTCAACTTTATTGATGGCGCTCGCCGGCGCAGCAGCCTGCTATCTGGCGTTGCGATTTATAGACAAACGTCCATTTTCGTCGATGGGACTGAGTCCACATCCGCGCGCTCTGAGAGAACTTTTCTGGGGACTACTTATGGGATTCTTGATGTTGACGGGAGCAACGCTGACGATGTGGATGTTGGACATGGTCACGTTGGAGTCATTAAGCGAGGTCCCGGAGTATTATCTTGTCGGGTTTGCAGCGAATCTGACATTATATATCATAGTCGGATTCAACGAAGAAATCTGGTTCCGAGGATATTTTTATCAAACGCTCAGTGAAGGCACCAGTTACCTGATTGCCATGATCTTGATTTCGCTCCTATTCGGAGTCGCTCACATGGGCAACCCGAATGCCGGGGACCATCCGTTTGGTATCGTCAATATCGTTCTTGCAGGATTGCTGTTGTCGTATGCTTACGTCCAAACGAGATCACTTTGGTTTCCCATTGGAATACACATCAGCTGGAATTTTACGCAAGGATATATTTGGGGGCTGCCGGTCAGTGGTACCAGTGTTTTTAAGCCTTTGGTCAAAGCAACCTCGCACGGACCAGATTGGATCACGGGAGGCACCTTCGGTCCGGAAGGCGGAATCCTGTGCACGATTGCCTGCATGATTGCGCTGTTCGTCATGTGGAAATTTATCAGGCCTACAGATGAAATGATCCGTTCGGTCGAAGACGCCCGGGCCATCCGACCGTATCGAAAAATGGAACTTCAAGAACACGGAATCGAACCGGACAGCACTTCCGTCTGACTGAAAGACTATTTGACTTGGGATACTTGAACGCTGTACGCGTCCGGAGGCAGTTCCACCGTCTTGATTATTTTGTTGGATGCCACTTCAATCACAGTTAGCAGTCCCGGCCCGCCTGTTCCTCCATGGTGGGGAGGCACAGCAGCATCTTTATTACGATTGACCACATAGACATACCTTCCGTCCCTGCTAACAGTTACTCCGTTTGGCTGCGAAAGACGGTGCCGTTCGAACGTACTCGGATCCGTCTGGCTGGCAATATGGGTAAGCAAACTGAAGTCATTGTTTTCGAATTTGATCACACTGACACTGGAGTCGTTTGAGTTGGCCACATAGATGAACTTTCCGTCCGGGGTAACGTCCAGCTGAGTCGGCTTCGGATCAGAGCCGACTCCAACCTGGACACTATCCACAAGCTGAAGGCTGGATGACACCCTCCGGAAGATTCGAACCTCGCCGCGTTTTCGGCAGGTAACGTAGATAAAATTCTCGACTCCGTTTTTGTTCGCCGGGCCAACGCCGATGTGGTATGGTTCATATTCAGGCGACGGTCCCACGTCTGCAGCCACATCAAAAAAACCTACAACACTGTCCAGCGCAGTACTGATTGCGTAAATTCGATCCGAGTAAACCGCCGAAGCATAGATCAACTTTCCGTCTCTGCTTGCAGTCAGTCCGTGCGGGCTGATGCCAACCGGAATCGGTTTAATGACAGACATCGTCGAGGTATTTATGACGGTGATTGATCCGTTTTGTCCGGTGTTATTCACCTGGAAGTTGGTAGTCACATACAATTTGGAGTCGTCCTTGGACAGCTCAATCAATGCTACGGGGCTTCCCAAGGATGCTTTGGCGATGAAGTCACCGCTCAGCGCATCATACTTGAACACCTCGCCGGTCGCAATCATGGAAACAAAGAAATACCGGCCGTCACGGGTCACTCTCAGTCCATGCGGACTTTCGTTCTCCGGGCGGTCGCCGACGGAAAATACTCTCATCAGCAGTTTTGGGTTTTCCGCGATAACCGAAACAGCATCATCAACCTGGTTCGTCGTGAATATTCTATTTGTGACCCGTTCAAACGCAATTTGGCCATTTATCCCCGGAGCGCCATTGTCTATCCAGGTCTTCAGTGTTTGCTCCTCTGAAAGCAACAGGGTGTCCCGATTATACGGAGGGTAATTTGGGGGCATGCGAGGTGAGGCAACGCCCCGAATATGATCGAGCACGTGACTGAATTTGGATGAGTAGGGAATGGCAATGGCATCGCCATCAGCTCCTTCGAAAAGTCCTGTCCACGAAGACAGATCCAATTCAGCAGCCAGGTGGTTGGGAGAATTCAGTTTGGCCAGATCATGCTCATCCGGCAAATGACATCCCACCGTGGCGCAGGATGCTGCGAAAATAGTGTCAATCTGCGGTGGAAACTCAATAGTGGGTCTGATTGTTTCTTCTGTGCATCCCACTAGTATCATCAACAGCAAAAACGGAAGAAGCCTGGTCATTAGAATCATCCTTGTTAAATCGCACCCCCTATGACAAACATTCCACAACAACAGCCACCCCTTGACCACCACCGATACAGGCGGAGGCCAATCCAACCTTTTGTTTTCGCCGCCGCAGCTCAAGAAGCGTCGTCAGGGTAAGTCGTGTACCGGACGCCGCGAGCGGATGCCCCAGCGCGATGGCGCCTCCGTTCACGTTGGTTATTTCACGATCGAGACCGAGTTCTTTCTCCACAGCAAGATACTGCGGTGCAAAAGCCTCGTTAATCTCCACCACATTTATGTCCTTTATGGTCATCCCTGCATCTTTCAACGCCATCTTCGATGAAGGAACCGGTCCGATACCCATCACCGAGGGTTCGACACCGGCATGACCCCAACTGATCAAACGGCCCAGCGGCTTCCAACCCATCGCCTTTGCCTTTTCTGCGGTCGTAACAATAACTGCAGCGGCGCCGTCGCAGATGCCACTTGCGTTTCCTGCGCTTATGGTTCCATCTTTCTTGAAGTAGGGTGGCAGTGTGCTCAACGCTTCAACCGTTGTTTCCGGCCTCGGATGCTCGTCTGTATCAAACATCTTGATTCCTTTTCTGGACTTTAATTCCACCGGAACGATCTCTTCTTTCAAGCGACCACCCAAAATTGCATCTTTTGCCCTCATCTGACTCAAATAAGCATACAGATCACAATCCATACGTGAAATTTTGAGACGATCCGCGAGATTTTCGGCCGTCTGCGCCATGGAAAAGCCGCAAAAGGGATCTGTCAACGCTTCCCAAAGTTGATCCTCATACTTGACATTCTGACCAAGATTAACGCCAAATCTTGTTCCTCGTACCACGAAAGGTGACTGACTCATGCTTTCCGTGCCACCACACAAGACAACATCGGATTCACCGATCAGGATTTGACGGGCACCTTCGATAATTGACTCAAAGCCGCTTCCACAAAGACGATTTAAAGTCAAGGCGGGTTTTTCCTGAGGCACACCTGCCTTCAAGGCTACGTGCCTGGCAAGATATATGGCATCTGCGCTGGTCTGTGAGGCATTGCCAAATACTGTATGGTCTATGTCTGCCGGTTTCACGCCCGATCGTTCCATGGCGCCCTTGACTGCAAAAACACCCAGTTCCGTCGCCGTAAAATTCTTGAGGGAACCCCCAAATTTTCCAAATGCAGTCCTGGCTCCACCCACAATGACAACCTCTTTATTGACTTTCATAAATCCTCCGTTAGGAATAATCGAATTCAAGTAGATCTCAAGGATAGGAAATAGGCGGCATCAATTCCAGAAAAAACAAAACCCGACCTTGGGCCGGGTTATTTCATTGGCTAAGGTGCAAAACTCTTACTCATTCCCGGTATCCGAAATCGACTCATCTACTTTCTTGTCCTTGGCCTGCAAAATGGTCACATAAGAGCCTATGATCGTCTTATAATCACGACGCATATCTTTCAGCGGGACAAAGTTTTGACTTCTTTTTTGGATTTCCTGTTCCGAATACAGAATACCTTCAACTTCTTTCTTTCTGATCACTGATTGTTCCTGGACTATTTCCGATCCGGCCTTGTAGACCCGGTATTGGGCTCTGGGATTGATCGGAAAACTAACTCCCATGAACATACGCCACGTGGGAAAATCGGCCTTCGAAATCGTCAGGTCCTCAATTCCAAGAGCAACCCCATTGGTCAACGTCTTATCCGTGCCCTTTAGCACAAGGTATTCACCGCCGGCATGCACGCCCAGCCAGTCAAATAATTGATACTTGACGCCCAATGCAAGATAGCTGTAATTCTGACGACTGTATGCCGCGATCGATGGCTTGTTGAGAAAAAACGTTCCATATAAGTCTCCGACGATATACATGTACCGGGAGGCGACCGCGATAGGATAAGATCCGCCGATGGAGAACTTAAAACTTGATGTGTTGGAGGTTGAAATGGCCGTGTCTGCAATCACATTTCCACCAGGCAAGGCCCTGACCTTTTTTTCGTCGATGTAACCCAAGTAGGCGCCATTATCAAGATGATTCCAGTACTGCACATTGGCATGCATGGCCCAACCTGTTTCGGGGAACAGCGGATCACTAAAATAGGATCCCACCAGGCCGATACCGGCTTCGGCTTTGCCTGCCGAGTACGGTTGAAAAGGAGCGTTGGCGAAGCCGTTGGCGTGCCAGCGCCCTGTCAACATCAATGCCACCGTTGCCTTGTCTTCGGAGAACGAGAAGGGAAGCAATCGCATATTGGCGTAGAATTCGTCGGGCACATCGACCGATTTGACCAAGGTAACCACCTCATTCGACGGAATGGATGGAGCCCGGTTTGGCGTTTGAATGAAGTTGGAAATGAGTACAATATCCGCTCCGCCGAACAATCCCATTTGTGCGCCGAACTGAAGACCGAAATCCTTTACGCTCGGCTTTGATCCACTTCGCTCTCCGGTCCCGGTGAAAAACTGCATATTCTGAAAGGTGTAAAATTCGGGAAACGTCGTGGTCTTTGCAGAAAAGGTGTAAAAGGAACCATACCGATCGGTGCCCGCTGCTGGAGAGCCAATTTGGGCGAAAGCCGAGGTAACAAAGGTAAATAGGATTATAACCGTCAGTAATAAACGCATCACCGCGCTCCTCAAGATATCATGAATTCCAGAAACAATAGCCAAATTAGGGCAAAGCACCTATAAATGCAAGTTTTTTGACGAATTACATCTGAACGGAATTTCTAAAAAGGGCAATTGAACTGACTAATCAGCGGTCCCCCGATTAAAAAAGTCGGCAAAAATCGTTGATTATTAATACCTATCCGCATACTTTCCAGGCCCAAAATGTAATAGATGGGAGAGG
>JAGQUY010000424.1 GCA_020438245.1 Bacteroidota bacterium | reverse complement strand
GAGACGACGTTTTTTGGGAAGAATTCTCATCGTATTTTCAATGATCCCGCCGCCCGTGATATGAGCCACGCCTTTCAGCGTAAATTTTTTCATGGCCGCCGCCAGCGGTTTGAGGTAGGAACGATGAACCTTGAGAAGTTCTTCGCCTATGGTACATCCCAGTTCTTCAACCTTGGTTTCAAGCGTATATCGCTCAAGAAGTATTTTTCGCGCCAACGAATATCCATTCGTGTGCAGTCCATTGGACGGAAGGGCAATCATCACATCTCCGGCTACAATTTTTTCTCCCGTGATCATCTTCTGCCGCTCAACAACACCTACGATCGTTCCGGCAAGATCGTAATCCCCGTCCGCATACAGTCCGGGCATTTGGGCCGTTTCTCCTCCAACAAGTGCAACACCATTGGCTTTGCACCCGCGCGCCATGCCAACCACAAGTTCTTTGACGATAGTATCGGAAACTCGCCCCAGTCCCAAGTAATCCAGAAAAAAAAGCGGCTTGGCGCCGCAACATAAAATATCGTTGACGGAGTGGTTAACCAAGTCCTCCCCCACGGTGTCGTGTCGACCCATCATGATCGCGACCTTAAGTTTTGTTCCTACGCCGTCGGTGCTGGAGACCAACACCGGTTGCCGGTAACCCGAAGGCAGTCTGAAAAAACCTCCAAAATGACCGATGTCCGCGAGAACATTGGGGTTATGAGTTTTGCGAACGATCTTTTTTATGTCGTCCTTGATGGCATTACCTCTCGTTATATCCACTCCGGCGTCTTTATATGTTGACATGGTTGCTCCTGATGTGCCTTCAGCTATTTGATTACCGCTATCTTCACTGTGCGTGTTGAACGTTTGCCCGATTGCCCTTTTGCGATGATCTGAGCAATATACACTCCACTCTCGATCTTTTTCAAATTCCAGTTGACTTCATTGTCCGTTTGCCCAACCCCAGGGCCTTCCAGCTTTTCAACAAGATCACCGGCCAAGTCGTATATGTAGATCTTGACATTCGCCGTTTCCGTCAAAAAGTACCGAATCGTGGTTTGATTTCCGCGGGCCGGATTCGGATAGTTATAAGCTCTTCGAGCCGGTATCACATCTCCCAAAACAGGAGTAATGATATTCAATTCATTCGACGAAGCTGTGTTCGATGCATCGTGACGTGATTGAGGCCATTTCATCGATGCCGATACATATGGCACATTCAGAGCAAACACATACAGGAATTGATCCGTGGCCGTGACGCCTAACTCGACGGAGCCGTCCCCGTCCAAATCGGCCAACACCAGTCCCAGTACCGTCGATCCGACAGTCAGCGGAAATCCGGCGACCGGTCGTCCGGAACCATCGAAGGCGTAGACAAGTCCGTCCTGTGTGCCGGCGACGACATCCGCCTGGCCGTCTCCGCTCACATCTCCAACTACTACTGCCGAAATCACCCGGCCTCTCGGAGAAGAGGGGTCGAGAATCGCAGGAAAATTAGTAACGCTTGATCCGTTGTGGTTCATCGCCACGACCTGATTGTCCCCGCCAGCAATCACTTCCAGAAAACCATCGCGATCCAGGTCGGCGATCGCCTGGTCTCCGTAGATGGAAAAGGGCAGAGAAACGGGCAGGACAACCCCATTCGAAAACAGACTTGGCACACCGTTTTCTCCAATACTAACTACGTCGTTCACACCGTCCTGATCCAAATCAGCAACGGTTACCGAGTTGGATGACATGGGCGCATTGAGAATAGTTGAAGACTGCAAAGTGCTGATACGGACGACCTTCACCGAAGTGGGGGTCTGAGCAACGATGGAGTCACTACTCAAAACGGCCAGCGAGGTAATCCGTGCACCGAGGTTTATGCTGCCGAAGAGCGTCCCGTTCGGGTTGACCATGGAAAGCGTCCCGTCCGAAGATCCGACGAGGATTTTCTTATCGGGAAGGACCATCGGAGAACAAGAAATAATATCCGGAGTTTGAAAAGTAAACAGTGTATCGGCAAGCCCATTCAAATCCGCATCCACGACCTCCCAAACCGACAGCCGGCCGCTGATTCCTCCACAGATAATCTCCATTTTGCCGTCATTATTCAGATCGGCCAAAGCCGGCGTCACCTGAGTCAACTCCCCGGTGACTGCCAGCAGGGCCACGTTATACACGGTGGAGTCCAAACCCAATCCGTGACGTGACCGAGTTACAGTATTTGAAAAAACCTTATTCCCATCGTACTGCCAGGCAAAGACTTCTCCATTTGAGGACAGGCTGACTATTTCCGGTTTTCCGTCACCGGTCAGATCCCCGATCTTTAATGCGTTCATGACGGGCGAGACTCCCATAAACTGCGGAAACCCTTCTTTCAAAAGGGTTGTTCGAATGGTAAAGCTCATGATGTCAGAAGGGGCACTGATTCCGGTAATTTGGATGCCGGTATTGGCCCTTTCATTGCTTAACGAAGGCGGTACTGAGTTTGAAGTGAAAAAAACCGAGTCAACATCCTTATTGTAAAATTTGAACGCCTCATTCCCCCGAAAGAAAAAATCAAACGCGTCACCACTGCCAATGGAAGCGCCGAAAAATCCGAAAAACGCTCGTCCGATATCCTGACTGCCGCTGCCTTCCACGAGGCGAACACCTCTTCGATCCAAATCGGCGTTCACTGTGTTAAAGGGAAGATTTTGTGAAATGCGGTCTTCATCGATGTGCCAAATGAGAATTCCCCGCCCCGGCAAAGCACTATCGTATTCGTCTACCCGGGTAATTACACCTGTCGCGGTAGAGCGATCCACGCCGGCCAGGTAAGCGGTATCGATTATCGTCGAACCGTCGCTTAGATTGATTGTGTCAAATCGGGCAATAACCTCCGAACTGAGTGCATTATCTACGACGTTTCGTTGTTTGTTTTCAATCAGGAAATATTCGTTGGCATTGATCGGCACTCTCAAGATCGTGTTTTGTCCCGCCATTTTTCTGGGCAACAACGATACCTTCCCACTGTCTGTGACCACCACCGGTTCAGCCCAACCCAGATAGATTTTTGTCCACGGATCAGGTTCTGCAGGTATGAGGCCGTCCCCGTTTACTGCACCAAAATCTTCCAGCCCAAAAACCCCGATACCAGGGCTGCCATTACTCGTGTTAAATAAGTCGGGCATACCCAATTGGCTTCCATAATTGGCTGACAGAATGCCCGTAAGACCCAGTTCTTTGATATTCTCCGTTCCGAGGATCGGATCGATGAAAGCCTGTGTCTCTGTCTCCGGCACCACCACGCCACTGGTAACAACATGAAGTCCGTTCTGAACCGGGATACCGGAAAAGGAACTTCCAAAACGGCTTCTGAGCAAGTCGAGCGATAAAAATCTTGAGCCAAGATCGTTGGTTGTAGAATTGTCCGAAGCGAAGTCTTCGCCGGATCCGGCATGGAAGATAACGACATGATCATATTGCGAAAAGTCCAAGCCATCCTGTGTATCCGCAAGCGCGACAGCGTCGTAGAAAAATTCAGCCAAGCGTTTGTCCCGGGCCGCCTGGGTCCCTCGAATTCCGTAGTATTCCATGAACTTGGAAAGCGTGTAGGCAGCGGTGTCTCCATCCGGTTTGACCGTGTATTGAACATCGAGCCGACCGTCGGATACATCGTAAAAGTAGTTGCGCATGGCGAGAAGCTGATCCTCAAAATATGCCTTGTTATGAGGCGGAGGATCAATCACACGCATCGACGAGTTCGAGCCCAAATCAAAATGCCCGTCTCCGGTGGTTGCGCCCCGATCGGGCGTTTCTTTCAAAAACTGTACCCGAAGGGCCAAGATGCGTTTTGTTCCGACGCTGTTTTTTGTGGTTTGCCCCGCGGCCTTCAGCTTGGGTTGGATGCGGGGGCTGGTGGTCTTTTGCGCCCAAAGATTGCCTTCAGACAACAGAGCGGCAAAAAGTAACCAGAAGGGGAGTTGCTTGGCTAAAAAAAAGGCTGTTCCCTTAGTGTGAACAGCCTTTGACGTCTTATTCATCAATGAAGTTAGAATGACAATCCGATGCTGTAAAACTGTGATCCATCCCGGGGATTGAAGCCACCACCAAGTTTCGTGGTGTACGCAAAGTCTACTCTAAAGAGAGAATATTTCAATCCCGCTCCAAAATTCAGGTCATAGACTTTGCCTGCGAAATCCAGCGAGTACCCGCTTCGGAGAGCTACAAAATCAGAATAGGAATACTCGGCGCCAAAATTATGACCCAATCGATGCCAGCCGTTGTCGGCCCACGTCGTGAATACCGCTTTATAGAGCGGATCGCTGCCGTTTTTTCGACCGCGAACGATCTGACGGTTGATTTCATACGCAACCAATATATTGTGGTACTCTGATGAGTATACGGGATAAGATAGTCCGGCACGAAGATTGGTGGGTAACGGATCAGATTGTTTCTCGTCCGCATACGCAATCTCTGGACCAATATTCGCCAAGCTTGCTCCCGCGGTCAGGTTTTTGAAAAAGAAATTGCGCTTCATTACGCCGATATCCACCGCGACCGAACTTCCGATGCCATTTTCATTTTCGAGGGTAACACTTTTGTCCGCCAGTTTGCTGTAGATGAATTTCAAATTACCGCCTACGCCCAGATCTTCGGTCAGTTTAAGGCCATAGCTTGCACCGATAGAGAAATCATAGCTGGTAATTTTTCCGTTGGGATTTCCCAATGCATCCGTGGCATCCTGTTCCCCCAAATTCAGGAAGGTGAAGTTAAACCCAAAGGTCCCGAATTCTGGCATATACCAGATGAAGGAGCCGTAATCATAAAACACGTCACTCAGGTTGAACTGCGGAAGCCAATTTACGTGCATGAATTGCACGTTGCGCGGATTTTCCGGAGTCGCAATAAATCCGATGGCTCCCGGATTCCAATAAATGGCGTTGGCATCGTTGGCTGTCGACACACCACTCTCACCCAT
>JAGQUY010000423.1 GCA_020438245.1 Bacteroidota bacterium | reverse complement strand
TGTGCTTTACCGCATTTTCCACCAGAATTTGAAGAGAAATCGGCGGGATCAGCCAGGTCAAGTGATCCTGTTCATCGAGTGGACTCCACCGTACCGTGTTGCCAAATCTTAACTGAAGAAGAGTCACATAAGAATTTACAAAATCAATTTCTTCCTTCAGGTAGACCAGCTCCCTGTTTCTGTTCTGAAGAATGTACCGGTACACATCGGCCAGGCTGTCGTTAAACTGATGGGCTTTCTTCGGATCCTCTTCAATTAGATACGACAAGGTATTGAGCGAGTTAAACATGAAATGCGGATCAATTTGCCCTTTGAGCGCTTCCAACTCTGCCTGGGCTTTCGCACGTTCCAGTTTCTCAAAGGACAGAAGGTCGTTCTCGCGCTGACGGATCAAATAGACAGTTTCGTACACATGAGTGATAAAGGCAACGGCGATGACATTCATGAGTGTCACGATTTCGATGACGTCCCAGCGAATCGTCCCGAAACCGGCCAATCGATCCCAAACCATCAGAACGAAAACCGTCAGGGGAGCGGTAAAAAAAACATTCGCAAAAACGAGAACCATGATTTTCCTGACGGGATGGTTGAACCAATCGAGATACTGCCGCTGACGCAGAAGGAAAAACCTGTTTCCGTGCCAGATCAGAAAAGAAAGCAGAATGAACAGTGCGTATCCAAGCCAATACACCCCCGAGTGATAATCCAGCATACCGAACAAACCGGTTACGTTAGGAATGCCGATTCCAAAAAGTGGAATGAACAAAATGCGTATCCAGCCGTCCTTCAAATTGCCGGGTTCAGCGTGCAACGCTTCGGCTTCAGTGCGGTTTTGTCCGGTTTCAGTCACAACAACGTTGACATAGCGTACTCCAGGACGTATTTTAGTGACGTTTCCCCGAATTTACAACCAAGGAGAAAGAGTTATGGATCTTTCAAAACTGAATTATGTCGCCATTGTGGTTGCCACGTTGTCGGCGTTCGTTCTCGGAGGTATTTGGTTTTCGCCTCTTTTGTTTGCCAAAGCCTGGATGGAAGAAAACGGTTTTAAGGAAGAAGATTTGAAAGGCGGCAATATGGCCATGATTTACGGAGTCGCGTTCATTCTCACCTTTGTTATGGCGTTCAACCTGGCCGCCTTCCTTGCCGGACCTCCCGATCTTCTGTGGGGACTTACCGCCGGAGCATTGGCCGGGATCGGATGGTGCGCCTGCGCTTTTGGCATTGTTTACCTATTTGAAAGGAAATCAATGCGGTTGTTTCTGATCAATGGCGGGTACATCGCCGTGATGATGATTATCATGGGTGGAATTCTTGGTATCTGGAAGTGAAATTGTGAAGGAGGTCGGAATGAAGAAGCTGTTATACTTTGTCTGCGGATTACTGGCGTTGTTCCTAATTATCCCTGTTTTTCTTCCCAGTCGCGTCACTTTCAGTCGCACGACAGAAATACATAAAACCCCGCAAGAGGTATTCAATCTGGTTGCCGATTTCAACTATTATATGCAGTGGAATCCATGGAGCCAGTTGGAACCCACGGCGAAGACCACCATTTCCGGAACGCCTAAGGAGCCGGGCCACAACTGGAGTTGGGTTGGGCAAGAAATAGGTACCGGGTCCCTGACGATTGAAAAAGTCGATCCGGGAAAATCCATAGAATCCAGACTTGAATTCAAAGATCCTATGGAGGCCGTTGCGAAAGACCTGTGGTCTTTTGAACCGACTTCCGCCGGAACCAAGGTCACCTGGACCTATGCCGGCGACATGAGTTATCCTATCGGCAGGTATTTTGGTCTGGCCATGGAAGGTCAACTGGGCCCCGATTTCGAAAAGGGACTGGCCAATATCAAGACACTTGCCGAATCCATGCCAACGATGCCGGACTCCGCAAAGGCGGAATAAAAAATCAAACTGTTTTTTTGAAAGGTCATCCTGCAAAGATGGCCTTTTTTTTTGTTCCTTGTTTGTGTATGATAGTTCGACTTCTTCTCCGGGTTTTTTTTATGACACTTGAAATAGCGGTACTTCTCGTCGCCGGACTGGCGATACTCACCTTTGGAGCCGATCTTCTGGTGCGTGGATCCGTCAAGCTGGCATACTTCTTCGGGATTTCCCCGTTGGTCACCGGTTTGACGATCGTAGCATTCGGTACCAGCGCGCCCGAGCTGGCCGTCAGTTTGAACTCCGCCCTTGAAGGAAACGCGGATATAGCCATGGGTAATGTGGTTGGCAGCAATATTTGTAATATTCTGCTGATTCTTGGACTTTCCGCCGTTCTCCTTCCTCTCGTCGTAAAGCAGCAACTGATTCGCGTCGATGTTCCGATTATGATCGGCATCTCTCTTCTTTTGTACTGGTTTGCGATGGATGGTGTTGTGAGCCGCACGGAAGGCCTTACCCTGTTCGGAATAGTCATTGTATATGTTGCCTTTTTGATTTGGCTGGAAAAACGTGAACTGCCTGAGGTTGAAAAAGAATACGAGGCCGAGTACAAACCTCAAGAGCCGATCACTCAAAGAGGTGCTTTGCTAAATGGGATTGTTGCTGTGACAGGTCTTACTCTGTTGATCGTGGGCGCAGACTGGATGGTCGACGGGGCCGTTCAACTGGCACGATCCCTTGGAGTATCCGAACTCATCATAGGCTTGACCATTGTCGCTCTGGGAACCTCTTTGCCGGAAGTCGCCACTTCGGTGGTTGCCGCTCTGAAAGGGGAACGCGATATCGCCGTCGGCAACGTCGTCGGGAGCAATATTTTTAATATTCTCTCCGTTTTGGGTCTTTCTGCCGCAATTGCACCTGCGGGCGTGGCAGTGTCCCCGACCGCCTTGGCGTTCGATCTGCCTGTCATGGCGGCCGTGGCTATCCTGTGTCTTCCCATTTTTTTTACGGGTTCGGTGATTTCACGCCCGGAAGGCGCCATCCTGCTTTTTTATTACATCGCCTATCTTACTTTTCTTATCCTTGACGCGACCAGGAGCCATGCGTTAAGCTGGTATCGCGAGGGCATGATGCTGATTGTTATTCCGGCAACGGTTTTGTATGTATTTTTTGAGGTATTCCGGCATATCAGGGCAGCACGAACATCCACAACCCGCAAGGCCTCATAGATCCAAATTGACCCATACGGGTCATGAAATAGCATCGCCAATAGCCTATCTTTCCAATAGCCTTTCTGATCCAATCTCTTTCTCAACAACCGACGGAGACTCGGCATATGAGACTCGCTGTCTATTTTACCCTCATGGAAATTCTATTGTTCCTTCCGGGAAGCGCACAGACTTTCCAGATTGTCAACGATCCCGCAAACGCCATTACATTGCCCGTCAACTGGACTTCATCACAGTCCTATGTCGGTGCGGCCTGGATTGATTTTGACGGCGACCACGATCTCGACCTGGCCATGGGAAGAAATGAACTTTATCGGAACGACGGCGGCGGAATTTTTACGAAAATCATAACGGGATCATTCGGCAGTTCGGCTTTGTCACAGGGAGAGAGTGGTATGACGTGGGCGGACTACGACAACGACGGTGA
>JAGQUY010000422.1 GCA_020438245.1 Bacteroidota bacterium | reverse complement strand
ATCAACCCGACGGATCCGGGCGGCCAGTTTGCCGACCGTGGTGAACAGTACACCACCGCCATTTTTTATCGCAACGACGCTCAGAAAAAAGCGGCGGAAGCCTCGAAAGAGAAAATCGGAAAATCGGGTAAGTTTGACAAGCCGATCGTTACGCCTATTCTTAAAGCGTCCGCGTACTATCCCGCGGAAGATTACCACCAGGATTTCTACAAGAAAAATCCGGATCACTATAATCGATATCGGGAAGGATCGGGTCGCGCAGGCTATCTCAGAAAACTATGGGGCGACCATCACTAAATGAAGGGGCGTTCGAAGCCTCTTGGGCAAAACTGCCTACTTGTCGGCGTGGTTTTTGTTCGGGTGAAATTTGAGTAACCCGATTCCAAGCCAGACCGCCGGAACCATGGTGGCGAAGGCAAAGTAGAATGGAGACGCATGACCAAATCCGTCGTACGCGATGCCGCCAATCGTCGGCCCGACCATGCGGGCCAGGCTGGCAAAACTCTGGGTGATGCCGAGAATGGAACCCTGCTCAGAGGGATCTGCCAATTGCGAGGATAGACTCATAACCGAAGGCGCCAGACAACTGCTCCCCATGGAAAGCAGTGCCGTAGCGACGATCAGTCCCGACATGGGCATCAGAGGCAGATAGGCGGACAGCGGCAATCCGACGAGCCCAATGGCCATCAGCGAACTGCCCATCACGACGAGGCGGCGCTCCCCAAAAAGCAGTGTCAGCTTTCCAATCAATCCGCCCTGCACGATGACACTGATCACGCCGATTTCTACAAAAAACCAACTCATCCCCGAGGAAGAAAGATGAAACGGTTCCTCCATGATAAAGAGCGGCATCGACGCGTAAATACTTGAAAACGCAACGGTCACAATTCCGAACATCCAGATCACTCTCCCCAACTGCGGTTGAGTCAGAGCACGACGAAGCGCAGGCAGATCGAGCAGGGTCATCGATCCGGCAGCAGCACGATGTTCGTCTTTCAGCGATTCAGGGAGTCTGAAATACGCCATGAGAAAATTGATTCCACATAGGCCGGCCGCGATGTATCCGGGAAGCACATATTTCATGTCTCCAAAATAGTCGGTCGAAAAAACACTGGAGATCAACGGACCGAAAATGAAGCCCAGACCGAACGCCGCACCGATCAGACCCATGCCCTTCGATCTCTCTTCCGCGGTCGTGACGTCACTGATGTAGGCTTGAGCAACGGAAATATTTGCATTGGCGATGCCGGCCAAAATCCTCGCTACGAAAAGCATCCACAACGATCCCGCCGTCGAAAAAATCAGATACGCCACAAACGACGTCGCGATGGTCAGCAATAGAATAGGCCGTCGGCCCATCCGGTCCGACAAGCGGCCCCAGATCGGCATAAACAAAAATGCCATCAATGAAAACACACTGAGCAACAGGCCGATCATGATACCCGAAGCGCCAAACTCCTGCGCATAAAAAGGAAGCAGGGGAATCACGATACCGAAACTGACCAGGTCGATGAAAACCGTTATGAATATTACGGCAATAGGACTTTTCGATGATTTCATGCGAGACGTGCCTCTTTCGCCTTTTGTTCATTGACTATGGATAACAACAGAATGCCGGCTATGAAGAAAACAATCAGGGATATGATCGACAAACGGGCCGAACCGGTTACCTGCCGGATCACTGCAAACGCGAACGGACCCCAAATGGCTGAGAATTTCGTAAAGACGGAATAAAACCCATAAAACTCCGCCGAGGCGTCTACCGGAATCATCGCTGCATAGTAGGAGCGGCTCAAAGACTGGGACCCACCCAGAACCACTCCAACAATGAGTCCTAAAATCATGTACTCTGTGGAAGTCGTCATAAAGAAAGCATAGATCACAACGGCTGACCATCCGACCAGCGTTGTCATCAGCGCACGACGTGTGCCGATGGTGTGGGCAAGCTTGCTGAACAACAACGCGCCAAGCATGGCCACCAGTTGAATGACAAACAGGGTGATCATCAATGTGGATGTCGGCAGCCCCAACTCTTCCTTCCCGTAGATGGTTGCCATATTGATGACGGTTTGGATTCCCTCGTTATACAGCATGAAGGCCAGGAGAAAGATCATCAGATGCTTGAAGCTTCGTATTTTTTTCAAGGTAACCAGCGTCCGCTGAAAGCCTGTGACCATAAGAGCGGCCCACACGGGCATTCGGGACATGGAATCGGGCAGCCGTTCAGTCGACGGGGCTTCGAGGAGATATTTCCACGTAAAGAGTGAAAAGCCGGCCCACCAAAGACCCGAAAAAACCAGTGCCGCCTTGACGGCCTGAACACTGGAAATACCGAGGGTTTCATGTCCCAAGATCAACAATAGACAGATCAGGAATTGAATGTGGCTTCCGACGTACCCGTACGCATACCCTTTACCGCTCACCCAGTCCAGCTTGTCCTCGGTCGATATATGGGGTAGAAAAGCATCATAAAAAATATTGGCTCCGACAAAGCCTATTTGGGAAACGCCCAGAAAAAGCACGGTCATCCAGACATCCCCGGAGCCGCAAAAAAAGAGCAACGTACAGAACAGACTGCCTGTGTAACAGAATCCTAGCAAAAATTTTTTCTTGGAGGCCGAAAAATCGGCGATGGCACCCAGAACGGGAGCGCAAAGAAAAACGAACAGGGCGGATGCGCTGATCGAAAAACCCCACAAGGATGTCGCACTGTAAACGGAATCTCCTATCCTGAATCCTTCCTTCGGGACGACAACGTCGGCAAAATAAACGGGAAGAACGGCCGTCACCACGGTCAGTATGTA
>JAGQUY010000421.1 GCA_020438245.1 Bacteroidota bacterium | reverse complement strand
GCTGTCAGAAAAACGACTACTGTCCGGTCCCCGCGGCTTTGGAATACGATTCCTTACGGGGGCTTTCCCGAAAAATCCTTGTAATTCTTTTCAAAACGCCCCATTTTACCCTATTCCCAAAACCAGAAAAACGGAGGACGAAATGAGAGTACAACCAATCATTACGCTGGCGGTCATACTGGCCATACCCATGATGTCCTGCAAAAAGGCAGAGAAAAAGGCTATGGAAAAAAAGGTGGTCGGAGAAGAGGTCACCTATTCGGCCGACAACGTCAATATGAAGGGTTATTTGGCCTATGACGCCAATCAACAAGGCAAACGGCCGGGTATCCTGGTCGTACACGAGTGGTGGGGTCATAACGACTATGCCCGTCACCGCGCGGACATGCTCGCCGAACTTGGATATGTTGCCCTCGCGGTAGACATGTATGGCGATGGCAAAACCGCAGATCACCCGGAAGACGCCATGAAGTTCGCCATGGCCGTCGCGCAGAATATGGATGGCGCAAAAGCTCGATTTGAAAAAGCGATGGAAATTCTGAAGGCCAACCCGAATACCGACGGGACCAAGATTGCCGCTATCGGGTACTGCTTCGGCGGCGGCGTTGTTCTAAACATGGCTCGGATGGGTGAAGATCTTAAGGGCGTCGTAAGTTTCCACGGAAGCATTGCTACGGCCACGCCTGCGTCGAAGGGCTCGGTCAAGGCCAAGCTGCTCGTATGCAACGGCGCCGATGACAAATTCGTAACCGCCGAGCAAATAGAAGATTTCAAGAAGGAAATGGATGAGGGCGGCGCAACATACACTTTCAAGAATTACGAGGGAGCCGTTCACAGTTTCACCAACCCCGGCGCCGACTCAACAGGCCAAAAATTCAATATGCCGCTGGCCTACAATGCTGCCGCTGATTCTGCCAGCTGGAGCGAAATGAAGACGTTCTTCGCCGAGATCTTCAAGTAGATCTTGACCAAATATTGCCCTTTGAAGACAGCGCCGTCAGCTACGCGGCGCTGTTTTTTCTTTCCATCCAAAGCCAAGCCGCCAGGGTAGCAGCAAAAACAAAGGCTGGAAGACTAAGAAAAACGGGAATGGTGTACCCGTTGATCAGAATCTCCACTCCAAGAAGGAAACGTATCAGCTGTGCGATGGATATGAGAGCCAGAAATAGACTTGAAGTAAGAGCGGCCGGAGATTTCATAATCACCTCCTTTTGCTAAAAGTTCGGCACATGTAACATCATATGCAAATGCTCGTATGGGCTGCCGGGCTTATTTTGGTTGATTTCAAGGTCAATCCTGGTGAAATTCGGGTCGAGGGAGTACTATGTTTCGGATCATCCTTGTCTTTTTTATCGTTACCTTGGTCGGCTTTCGAACCGTGTTGGCACAGGAACGGGGTTTTCCTATTTTGCAAAACTACTCCGCTACCGAATACGGCGGACACAACCAAAATTGGGCCGTACTTCGTGACTCCACGGGTGTGCTATTTGTCGGCAACAACCTCGGAGTTCTTCGGTTTGACGGAACGGCCTGGGAAATCCACAGAAATCCAAAAAGTGGAATAGTCCGCAGCCTTGCGCTGGGATTGAAGAAAAAAATCTACGCCGGTGCCCATGGCGAATTTGGGTACCTCTCTCCGGATCTCAACGGAAGACTTCACTGGACCATCCTGTCCGACTCGCTCCCCGCTGATTCCCCGGCTTTTGCCGATGTTTGGAGGATCCTTGTAACGTCAGTAGGCGTCTTTTTTTCAACGACCGACCGCATTTTCTTATTTGATCACAACGATCACCTGAAAAAGATCTGGCAATCGGACGGCACTTTCAGATTTCCCTTTCTCGTTGATGGGAAGTTCATTATGCCACAATCCGGAGTAGGTCTCTGCGAGGTCATTGATGATTCCCTGACGTTTATTGCCGGTAGTGACGCTCTGGCGAAATCCAAAGTCTATGCAATGCTCCCGTTGTCTCCCGATTCAACCCTCATCCAGACCCGATCTGGCACGTGGCTGTGGAACGGAAAGAAAATTCGACCCCACTCCTACCCTGCCGGCCGATTCCTGCAGGACAACGATGTTTATGGCGGATTGTCTATTGGAGATGGTCGGCAATTGTTCTGGACACTCAAGGCAGGACTAGTCTTGGTAGACCGGCACGGAGAGATTGTCCAAGTCTACAACAAACAGACGGGACTTGCTGATAACACCGTGTACGATGTCTTGATAGACCGGTCAGGCAGTGTTTGGTGTGCAATGAACAAAGGGGTTTGCCGTATCGATATGTTTTCCCCTATCAATCAATGGGCCGAGTCCTCCGGTTTGGACGGCGCCGTCTATACGATTACAAGACATCACGGTGAGATTTACGTCGGTACAAGCCAGGGTATATTTGTACTTGAAAAACATGACTACGTCAACCCGTGGAGATTCCGTCGATTATCCGTGCCCGGCATGCAGTGTTGGGCGTTGCTTTCCGTTGGCGAAGACCTTTTGGCTGCCGCCAACAACGGCCTTTGGAGCATTATAAACGGGAAAGCAATACGGATCGATAATTCCTATTCGTTTGCTCTGTCCGTATCCGTGATGGACTCTAACCTGATTCTTGTGGGGCTCCAATCGGGGTTTGGAACTCTGAGAAAAAGGAACGAAGAGTGGAAATTCCAAAAGCCGTTCCCCGGATTTAACTCTGAGGTACGGTACATTGCTGACGATGAATCGGGTGTGTGGCTGAGCGGTGTGTTTTCCGGATTTGTCCGCATTACAAAAACCGGAGAACTTCGTGAATATGGCAAGAGCCTCAATCAGCGGCTGGCCGATCGCATTTTTCGTACTTCCCGTGGCCTGCACTTTGTTTCCAGATTGGGCATTCAGACATACAATCCGACAGGAGACAGCCTGCAATTGGACACGGTGCTTGCTCCGGTCCTCCCCGATAATGGGATGCACGTGCTGCGCATGGCCGAAGACACCAGCGGCAATTTGTGGATTGGGAAAATTGAAGGCGCGGGAAAAGTACCCTATGATCGCATTTCCGGATTTCGTCCGTTTTCTCCATTGACACGCATCGCCGCCCTGGGAGACATATCGGTAATCTACGCCTCAGGAAGAAGCATTTGGTATGGTGGGTACGACGGCTTAATCAAGTATCGAAGTATTTCGAGTACTGCCACAGAATCCGGTCCTGCTTCCAGCCCCTACTCTTTTCCGTTGTTGTCGGCCCGCCTCAGACGGGATACGTTGATATATTCCGGTCAAGGCCGCGGGGTCTTGAGTACGAACATATCATACTATGACAATGAGATCGAGTTCTCATTCTCCGATCCGTCTTTGTTCGGCTGGGGAACTCCGTTTCAATACAAACTGGAAGGCTTCGACGCAACCTGGAAAGAAACTAAAAATTTGAAGAAACTATATTCGTATTTGCCCGAAGGCACGTATACCTTCTTCGTACGTCCGGCGGACCAACACTACGAAGCGAATTACTCTTCTCTTACTTTTACAATCCTGCCGCCTTTTTATCGTACTTGGTGGGCCTATATCTGCTATTTCTTGTTTGTGGTTGGCGCTGCAGCCACCGCCGTTCGGCTCCGAAATAGCTTTCTGGAAAAGGACCGACTTCGGCTCAAACAACTGGTGGATCAACGAACGACGGAACTTCGGGTGGCGAATACGCAGCTCCGGGAGAGTTCCGTCCGTCTTGAAAAGACGATTGGGATCGTGCAAGCGATTAATTCAGAACTCGAACTCGACCGCCTCCTGCATCG
>JAGQUY010000420.1 GCA_020438245.1 Bacteroidota bacterium | reverse complement strand
CAGCCTGGAGTTTGGATTTCTCCTGCCATTCGAAAGCCAGTCAAATTTTAAGAGAATGGAGAGCCAGTGGGGCAGCAATTGGCACTACACCTACATCGAGCTCAAGCTGGGAGCAAATGCATCGGACGTTTCGTCTCAAATCCGGGGCGCCATAAAAGCCAACCACGAAACATCCATCACGGATCTGTCCATCCAACCTCTCCTGGATATCCGTTTGAATACTGCCTTCAACCACCGTACTCCGAGAATTGTCAACCTCTATGTTTTTGGCTTGATTGCAGTCCTGGTTTTGCTGATTGCCATTATTAACTTCGTCAACCTTTCTACCGCCCATGCTATGCAGCGCGGAAAAGAAGTCGGGATGCGGAAGATATCGGGAGCATCACGAACTACATTGATACGTCATTATCTTTCAGAGGCGGTCCTTCTCGCCTTGCTTGCGTTTGCGATTGCGCTGCTATTTACCGAACTGATGCTTCCCTTTTTTAACCAACTTGCCGATAAGTCCTTGGTACTAAGAGATCTGACGACCGGTGCGTGGATTGGCCTGGCTCTTGCCGTTTTGGCCACCGGTATCAGCGGCGGACTTTACCCGGCATTCTACTTGTCCGGCCTCAAACCCGTTCAGGTGTTGAAAGGAAATGGATCTCGGGGCAAAGATGCGGGCGCGCTACGCAAAGTCCTTGTTACCGTGCAATTTGCCGTTTCAATCTGCTTGATCATCGGAACGCTCGTTATCTATCGACAATTGGAATTCATGAAACACAAGGATCTTGGTTTCGATCGCAACAATGTGATTGTCCTGCCGCTACGTGGTGACAAAGCTCTGTACTATAACCAATGGAAAAGCGAGTCTTCAAGGGTGGACGGAGTAATCGGCGTATCCTCGTCGGAACATCCTCTGCATTCCTTTGGCAGCAATACCTGGGATGTTAAATGGCCTGGACGGGCCGAAGGGGACAGAGTTTTGACCACTGTAACCAGTGCAGATTATGACTTTACAGAAGTTGCGGGCATTCATCTTAAAGAAGGACGATTTTTTGACCGGGCTTTTGGTAACGATTCGATGAGTATTGTCGTCAACGAAGAAACGGTCAGGGTAATGCACTTGGACAATCCCGTCGGAACGAATTTGGATTTCTGGGGCGGGTCATGGAGAATTATCGGCGTCACCGAAGATTTCCATTTCCTGTCTGTTCATAGGGAAGTTCCGCCGCTCATCCTGATGTTTCCCCAGTCCTATGGCGATATGGCCTACGGAATCATACGTCTTGCAGGTCCGACAATGCCTGAGGCACTGGCGGAACTGGAGAAAGTGTGGCACCGGGTAAATCCGGCATTCCCGTTTGACTACAAATTCTTGGACGAAAATCTGGATCGCTTGTATACGCTGGAAACGACCATATCGAAGCTGTTTGGAGCCTTTTGCGCATTGGCCATTTTGATCAGTTGTATCGGACTATTCGGTTTGGCGTCCCATGCGTCCGTGAGAAGAACGAAAGAAATTGGGATTCGCAAGGTATTGGGGGCCTCGGTTGGCCAGATCATAATGACGTTAAATCAGGATTTCATGAAACTGATTCTTCTGGCGAACCTCGTCGCGTGGCCTGCCAGCTATTATTTCGTCAATTCGTGGTTGGAGAAGTTTTCCTATCGAGCTGAACTGTCGCCGTGGATCTTTGTTTTTTCCGGGTTGATTTCGGTGATCATTGCCGGACTGGTGGTAAGCTACCATGCCGTTAGATCGGCAGTAGCCAATCCGGTCAAAAGTCTGCGGTACGAATAATCCTGAAAGGAAGACGGTTATGTGGATCAATTATTTAAAAGTGGCACTTCGGTCTCTTTTTCGGAGAAAGATGTACACCCTGATCAATATCTTCGGCCTCAGCGTGGCGATGGGATGTGCAATCGTGGGTTATTTGAATTATCAATTCAATACGTCATGGGATTCATTTCACACGAAAGCCGATCACATTTATCGGCTTGGCAGTACACGCCTTATCAACAACACGGACGTTGGATACGGCATCGTACCTTCTCCTGTTGCGGAGATCGTCGCAACTCAAATTACCGGGGTCGAGCAGGTCGTCAGATATGAAGGTACTGCCGGCGTAGTGAGAATAGGGGAGACGGTCTTTAATGAGCAATTGTATTTTTCCGATCCAAGTCTGTTCGATATGTTTACGTTTCCAACCCGGACAGGAAATGCAAAGGCCGCATTGAATAATCCCGACCAGGTGGTCATAAGTGAAGACTATGCCGCCAAGTATTTC
>JAGQUY010000419.1 GCA_020438245.1 Bacteroidota bacterium | reverse complement strand
CCCACATAGGCAGATGGCTCTTCCGGACCGTCTGCGATCGACGAAACACTGCGAAGATAGACCGGCAAACCCTGATGTGCACCGACAACGAGGGAGCCGACATCCTCTGCGTCCGCAAGAAACTTGCCGGTCTCAACCAAAAATTCACGGTCACCCGAATTGAATTTTCCGTTGGCAGTTTGAGCATTGGCACCCTGAATTTGTTGAGTAATAATCAAGGGATCCACATGGTACGCGGCCATCTTTTCCTTGTCGAGCAACACCTTGATCTGGCGCGTCCGACCGCCGATGATTTTTACTTCGGCGACATCTTTGATCTTTTTGATTTCAGTGCTGAGTTCCTGCCCCACCCTGCGAAGGGTAAAATCGTCGTACGAATTGCTCCACAAGGTAAGCCCGAGAATTGGAACATCGTCAATGGCCTTGGTCTTGACAAACGGCGGCATCATGCCCGGAGGCATTTTGTCCATGTTTTTCATAATCTCGTTGTAGAGCCTGAAGATTCCGCGTTCGACGTCTTCGCCGACATAGTAGCGGACGATCAGCATTGCCTGTCCCGGCATGGAAGTTGAGTACACATATTCCACGCCCGGAATATTGGAAACGATACGCTCCAGCGGAGCGACTATTTTGGTTTCCATGTCCTTGGAAGTTGCACCGGGGTACATTAGAAAGATATCTGCCATGGGAACAATGATCTGCGGCTCCTCCTCACGCGGGGTCAGGTAGGTCGAGTACACTCCAATGGCCAAAAATGCAGCAATAAGCAGAGGCGTCAGTTTGGAATTGATAAACGCCTGGGCAATTCTGCCTGAAAGACCTGTATTCATAGTGCGACCTCGATTTTCACACCGTCGCTCAACTGGCTTTCAGACGATGTTATGACACGATCGCCTTCGGCCAGACCCGAAAGGATTTCAACCCGGCCGTCAGTGGTTCGGCCGGTGCGAATCCAGCGCAAGACGGTAAGATCGCCGGGTATAACCGTATAAATGCCTTCCAGTTGACCTCTTTTAAGGATCAGAGAATCCGGAACGGCAATCATCTTACGAACTCCGTTACTTATCGTCGCTCTTGCAAACATACCCGACCGAATGCGATCCCGATCAGCCGACGTCGGAGATTTCAAATCGGCCTGCACCTCATATTGCCGGCTGCCGGGCCGGCCAGAAGGACTAATCTGGGTAACGGACGCGGTAGTGTGGATATCCGCCGCATCGATATCAACTTTGATGGAAGCATTCTTTGTGAATAGGTGAATTTCTGTTTCCGGAACGTTCAAAACAACTTTTATTGAACTCATGTCTTCAACCATGAGCAGGGGCATGCCGGGCGATGCTGTATTTCCGACTTCGGTCATTTTCTGAACAACCCAGCCGTTGAAGGGAGAAAGTATGTCTGAATAACTTATGGCGTCATCGACTTCTTTTTCCATCTCCTCAATGGCCCTGACACGTGCGTTTGCCATCGTGTAGGCCGCTTCGATGTCATCCATTTCTTTTTGGGTCGCACTTTTACTTGCGAACAATTCTTTCATCCGGTTGTAATTGATTTCCACATTTTTTAGTGCGGCTTGCGCTTCTATCTTATTGGCCTTGACCTGAGATTTTTTGGCATCGAGATCATCGCTTTTTATTTTCATCAGGGGCTGCCCCTCGGATACTCTATCTCCGGCATCCACATCTACAGATAGCACCTGCCCCATGATCTTTGTGCTGATAACGCTCCGCCGGTGACCCTGAATGCTCCCCGAGAAAATGTAGGTTTGAGGTATATCAACGGCCCGAACGGTTTCCACTTTTGCCCGAACCGATTTTCCCGCAATTTTTTCAGTGCTTGTGCTTCCGCAGGAAACGGCAAGCAGCGAGAGAATCAGTGAGGTGTAGTTAAGTTTGAAATTAATATAATTATCTTTGTGATTTGAAAAGTTTTTGAAGGAA
>JAGQUY010000418.1 GCA_020438245.1 Bacteroidota bacterium | reverse complement strand
TATGTTGAGAAGGTGTTTGTTGGCACGTTGAAAGTCGAGCTTAATGCGACGATAAGGGAATGGGTCGGAAGATTGATTGCCGGCTATCACGGCAAAGTGAGCAGCCTGGTTGAGCAAAATATTCGTAGTCTGTCTCCTGAGGCAATGAAAGAACAATTCAAGTCCAGAACCTATGATGATATGCAGTGGATCCGGGTAAACGGGGCTGTTGCGGGGTTCTTCATTGGGTGTTGTTTGGGCGCGTTGCATGTATTGTTTTCTTGATGATGAAAAAACTCTCGCGTATAATATAGTTCTAATGATAAGTGGGGTATGTATGAGAGTTTGGTTTCTTGTACTGATCGCTACCGTGGCCTTTTCCGCTTTTTCACAGGGTCTGACGTTCAAGGCAAAACAAGATCTGCATGGACAGGATTATGCCAATATATGGGGCTATACTGACCAGGAAGGCCGGGAATATGCTCTGGTTGGTTGCAACAGCGGTACAGCCATTGTCAATGTAACCGATCCCGCCAATCCGCTGGAGATTACATTCATTCAGGGTGCCACCTCCATTTGGCATGAGATTCAGGTGTGGGATCACTATGCCTACGTGGTATCCGAGGGGGGCCGCGGAGTTCAGATCATAGATTTGTCGAATTTGCCGACCTCCGCCGTACTGGTCAACGAGTTCACAACTCCCTCCTACAGCAATACCCATGACATTCAAATCAGGGATGGTTATGCATATCTGACCGGTGGAAATACGACCTCCAACGGCGGCATAAAGATATTAAGTCTGGCCGATCCGGTGCATCCGGTTGAAGTGGGCAACTTCAATCAGACCTATATTCACGACTGCTATGTCCGAAACGATACGATCTATGCGGCGGCCATCTTCTCGGGTCGTGTCTATGTAATCGATGTGAAGAACAAGAGCAATCCTCAGGTGGTGTACAGTTTTACTTATCCCAACGGATTTACGCACAATACGGCACTTTCAGACGATGGACAGATTCTGTATACGACAGACGAAACCAGCAGTCCACCGGGGCGGCTTAGGGTTTGGGATATCTCAACATTGCGGGATGGCATCGATGGTAACACAAACATCAGCCAGTTGACCTCTTTTGGATCCACCGCGATTGTTCACAATGTTTTTGCGAAAGGTCGTTTTGTCTATGCGTCGTATTATACCGAAGGCGCTCGCATATGGGACGCGTCGACCCCATCCGCATTGAATCTTATCGGCAGCTACGATAGCTATGCACCGAGTAATGCCGCCATCTATGACGGCGCATGGGGTGTTTATCCGTTTTTTCCATCCGGCACCGTCGTGTTGTCGGATATTACGGACGGCCTGATTGTGCTTGATTTTTCCTTCAAGGAGAGTGGAGTGATCAAGGGCCTGGTTACGGATTCACTCACCGGACAGCCGATAGCGGGTGCTAAGATTTACCTTCTTCAGGATAATCTAACGCGGTCATCGGCCGCAGACGGCAGCTTCCGCATCAAGGCGCTTTCCGGGAATTCAACGTTCAAGATCGTAGCACCGGGCTACCTGCCTGTGTACCGCGATGTGCAGGTTCCGGTCGACGATTCGACCACGTCCGATTTCATGCTGAATCTTGCGCCCCCTGATCCACCGACAAATCTCAGTGCCGTAAAGGATAGTGCGACCATTACGCTCAAGTGGCACCAAAGCACGGCCATCAATTTCAAGATGTACAGAATATACGGGGACACCGTTTCGGAACCGACAGCCCTGATCGACTCTATTTTGACAAAGTCCGATACGACATTGACCCTTTCCGGTCTTACAAACGGACTTACCTACTATTTTCGGATTTCAACAGTCAACACGGACGGACTGGAAAGTGCCCTTTCAAGCCAGGTGAGTGCCGTGCCGAATCCGGCGCCGCTCAATCTGGCCGTGATTATTTACCAGAACCCTGTCCTGACGAGTTCTTTGGATATCGCCGTGTCCTCGGATATCAACTTGATTTCCGTGCCCTCCGTGCGCGTTTCGATCAGCGGGGATACCACCGATGTTACGATGACCTCGATTGGCGGGTCGGCGTCAAACTTCTCCGGAACCTACCAGATGCAGTCGCCAGGCACGTACACGTTGGTGACACTAGGGACCTCAACCCGTTTTGTGGATTCGACCAAGGTTCGAGTTTTCACCGCAAGTGTGGCAAAACCGGGGAGTTTATCGGCTTTACAGAGTTCTGACCGGGTGGCCAGGCTTCAAATCGGCGAGGATGTTGTATTGCAGCCATCCTATTTTCTTTCAGAAGTTCAATCCACGGAGGACGGTCAAGTCTATTATTTTGGTCCTCGTCGAGCGTATACGGGTAGCCTTCGGGTTGAGTTTGCCATACCGGTGACAGAACGGGAGAACTGGTTCATTGAATCGCGCAATCAGTCCGGCTGGTATCCGTTGCCGGGTCAGTACATATTGGGAGATCGAGTTGTTTGTCAAGTGAGCGGGCTTGGCGAATTCAGACTGTCAAAAATGGCAGGAACATCGAACAGGGTGGTTGACGAGTTTCGACTTGCCCAAAATTATCCGAACCCATTTAACCCATCGACCACCATTTCATTTGAACTAACCGAAGACGAAGAAATACGTTTGGTGGTTTACAACTTGCTGGGCCAGGAAGTAAAAGTACTTCGTTCCGGAAGGGTCGAGGCTGGAATTCATGAAGTGCTATGGGACGGCACCGGCTCGTCGGGACGGGTGGTGGCCAGCGGGATCTATTTTTATCGGCTTTATGCCGCAGGCAGAGTAACGACCCGAAAAATGCTTTTTATCAAATAGGATTGGTCCGGCTATGCGTATGAAAGCGTTTCTCTTCCTTTGGACTTGTGCCATTGCAGGTTGTGGTCCTGATCCCATCATAGACAAAGTCACGTACGACGATCTGATTCTTGAAGGCTGGCTCAGCTACAGTCTTTCGGAGTACGACAACAGCATGGTATGGTTTGAAAAGGCCGTTAAACGGGATTCCACGCGCGCAGAAGCATATACCGGATTGGCTTGGGTTTCAATGAAAAACGGAGCGTTGATGGAGGCTGCCGGTTTTTTCGGTCGGGGAATCGGAAAGAGCGACTTAAGGGCAGACCATTATGGCGGTTGGTCCTTTCTTGAACACGACCTCCGGCACTTTGAAGCGTCCAATAGCTATGCCGACAGTGCGCTGTCCCGCAGTCCGGCTTGGAGTTTTCCTTATGAGGCCGGTATTGGTGCGGCGGACTTGGTGCTATTGAAGGCCTGGAACTACTTCTTGATGGGAAATTACAATCAAAGCATGGCGACAGTCAAAGCTTTCAACCCCTCTTTCAACGCCGATGTCTCGACGGCAATGGGACAGCAGCAACTCGCCAGGGAAATAGAAAGGCTGCGAGGACTCACCAAGAGATCGTTTACTTAGAACGCTCAGTTCGTTCCGACGTAAATCTTCAATTTGTCTCCCACCCGAATGCTGTTGGAAGACAGTTTGTTCCATCTCTTGATGCTGCTGACTTCAACACTGAACAGTTTGGCAATTCCGATAAGTGTGTCATTATCCTGCACAACATAAATCTTCATGCCGGGTTCTTCAACAAGAGTTTCCTTCGCTTTCTTCTGCGTCGCATTCCGGTACCCTTCGTCCGGGATATACTGGTCTACCCACAACGTGAGGATCTGCCCCGGGAAAATAGGATCGCCGTAATAGAGGCCATTCCAATCTCTTATATTTTGTGCCAGGATATTGTACCACTCGGCAATTTCTCCAAGTGTATTGCCTGCCTCAACCTTGTAGGTCAGCTTCTTTTTTCCGGCCGTTGAATTGACTTTCTTCGGAGTGTATCCGCCGGAAGATGATCCAGTGTAAGCGGTTGTTGTCTGTTTTCTTGGCGCTTCTTGCGCAGATGCAACGTACGACTTAGGAGCTACCGGGATAACGAGATACTGGCCTGTTGTCAGATTGGATTGTTTAAGCTGATTTGCCTGCATGATGGCTTTGACGTCGGTACCAAATCGATTGGCGATCAGGGAGAGGTTTTCACCGTACTTGACTTGGTAACGAACCCAGGTCCGCTTTTTCTCGTTCGGAATTTTTTCGTAGTTCTCAACAAAGACGGAGCGGCGTCCTTCCGGCAGTTTGAGCAAGTAGGCCGGCATGGTCGGGGGGGTGCACCATCGTAAGATGGCCGGGTTGTATTCGCGAATGGTGTCAATTGTCGTGAGTGCACAATTGGCGATAGCTTCCATGTCCAGGCACTCTTTAAGAGTTACTGTGTCGACTACAAAAGGATCGAGAGTCGACAAGGTCACGCCGTAATCCGTCGGTTTCTTGGCGATACTGGCTGCAGCGATAAAATAGGGCACATAATTTTTTGCTTCGCGATGCAACTTCGTCAACTGCCAATAATCTCGTGTGTTATTCCTTCGGATGGCCCTATTGACACCGGCAGGCCCCGCATCGTACGCGGCCAAGGCCAAATACCAATCGCCGTACATGTTGAAAAGATCTTTTAAGTGTTGAACGGCGCCAATTGTCGATGAGAAAATGTCTCTTCGCTCATCGACCCACCAATCTACCTGTAGTCCGTATCCTTCAGCTGTTTTTTTCGTAAACTGCCAGGGGCCCACAGCATGTGCCTTGGACCTGGCCGATGTGCTGAAGCCGCTTTCTATCATCGCAAGGTAAATCAAGTCTTCTGAAAGACCTTCCGACTTCAGGACGTCCTTTATGATCTTTTCATACTTACCGAGGCCGCGATAGAGGTGTTTGACGTTCGCCCCGTCGTTTCGGGTCATAAAATCGACGAATTTTTGAATCCTCTCATTGTCAATGTTAAGCGGAATAAAATCCATGGCGTGGCCTTTGGCGATGGGAGCCTTGATATTGCCATAGGAGTTTGCGCCATAGATTCCAAGATCGAAGTAGGCGAGACGCTGAATGACAGACTGGCCAAAAG
>JAGQUY010000417.1 GCA_020438245.1 Bacteroidota bacterium | reverse complement strand
GTCGGGCCTTCGTTGTTGCCATTGCGGATATCCAACAGACCGTTTATCGTGTGGCGCTGATCGTAGTTCAAAGGTGCGTTGATTTTTGCATCCGAGAAACCGAGCCATGCAGCGCGGAAGCCGGAGTTTTCACCGGAACCGGAGCCCTTGGCGGTTTGGAATGTATAAGCCAAGCGACCAGAGAACTTGCTGACCCTGCGAAGCTCAAACGAAATATTCAAACCTTGGATAACGCCTTCATCGGCATTGTCCGAAAGAATGATACCGTTCGGGAAGCTTGCAATGGCGCGGGAGTTGATCAGACCTTGAATATCCTTATAGTATGCATTCACGTCAATCGCCGCTTTTTCAGACAGCGCACGACGCAGACCGACTTCATACTGGGTAGAACGTTCGGCAGTCAGATTCGGGTTGCCGATGGTCGTCGCAAACGGCGGCTGCACTGAAATTCTCTCCAAGAAGTCCGGAGAAACGTACAGATCCTGCAGGTTAGGCTGCTGGAAGAACTTACCGTAGCTCATACGGAACTGGGTCTTTTCAGAGACCGGGAAGCTCACGCTGAAGCGAGGGCTGATCTTGTTATCATTTTTTGCGGACTCATAATCAGCACTGGTAATCTCCTGGTCTCCGCCGGTTGGATTGCCAAGATCTTTTACCCGTTTCACACCGGGGTTGAACAGATCATAGCGGATACCGCCACGAAGCACGAGACCTTCGTATTCCATTTTGTCCTGCAGGTAGAACGCAGCACTGTATGGATGTGCAGGCCCGAGAATCTTATTGTCCAGATCATCGCTGCTGATGGACTTGAACGTCACACGACCTTGTGAATTAGTCTCTGCCACATATCCGATGTTGTTGTTTGCGCCGTCCAACGGACGTCCGATATCCCGGATATCAAGGAAACGGATTGTGTGATAGAAGTAATCAAATCCGGCTTTGACCTGATTGTGTTTGTCAATCTGATTGACATAGTTGCCTTTGAAGGCAAAATAATCGTCATCATCACGACGGAACGTCAGGCTTCCCCGACCGATGTCGAACAGGAAGTTATCTCCATAGTAGGTCGCTGCCCGCGTACCGCCACGGGTATTTGAGTTATAATCGGTTACATCAAATCCGAGACGATCATTGAAGAGTTTACGCGTGTTGGAAAAGACATTGACACCGAGGTCTATGAAGCTGGTCGGACTCAAGGTGTATGTCGCGGTTGCACCAACATTCAAGTTGGCTATTTCACGACGCAGGTTGTCATCGTTCGACAAAACGCGCGTCATTATAAACGACCGGCGCCAGATCTTGCTGTAGTTTCCGGTCAAATCAATACGCAGCGTATTTGCAATAACGTCAAAGGTCAACTTTGTTTGAAGATCAAACCCACGATCGCTATTGACGCCCGCGTCACTGAACTGGGTAGGACGGGGACCCTTCTTGAACTTGACGTCGCCATTACCAGTACGTTCCCAAATCGCCGTATCAAGGGCCGTGGTGTCAGGATTCTTGATTCCGGCATTGGACAAGGAATACTGAGGATGACCCCAAACACTGGGCTCGGCATCTTCAATATTGCGTGCCTCACCGGAAACGAAGAATTTGATTTTGTTGCTTCCCGGAATAACCGGGCCGCCAAAACCGGCACTGATGACATTATAGTTATAGTCTTCGGCGATCAACAATCCACCCGGATCTTTCACAAATTCAACACTTCCGGAATACTTCTGACTTCCGGACTTTGTCGTAACTTGGATAATACCGGACTGGTTACGGCCGTATTCAGCATCAAAACCGCCGGTGATAACCTGCACTTCTTCAACTGCCGTATTAGGCACGTTGGCGCTGGAAATACCGGTCAGAAGGTTGTTCTGTTGAAAACCGTCCATATACACGCCCGTCTCATTGGGACGACCACCGCGAATATTGACATTCGCCGTTCCGCCATCCAAAGAGCGGGTGTTGTTGACAACGATACCAACGCCAAGGTTTGCCGCCGCTTGGAAACCGCGAACTGGCAGGTTCTTGATTTCTTCTGACGACGTAACCGTCATCGTCATCGTCTGATCCTTTTGAATCAAGGGTCTTTCAGCGATAACGACAACCGCGTCGGCACTGACCACGGTCGGCACCAGATCGAAATCCAGGCGTGTCGTGAAATCAGGAATAACGCGGACGTTAGTCTTGGTAAGTTTGGCGTAACTGATCATGCTGGTGGCAACCGTGTACACACCGGCAGGAACATTCAATATGGTGTATTCACCTTTGGCATTGGTGGCTGCACCCATTGTGGTTCCTTCCAGGATCACGTTCACCCCCGGAAGAGCATCGCCCGTTTCCTTGTCCTTAACAACACCAGTGATCTTACCGGTGTTGCCGGCGAACAGGAGCGCGGGCAACAGAAAAACCGCTATTGCTGTGAGCAATAACCGTTTCATCGTAGTTCCAGACATAATGTCCTCCTTCAGTTTATGGATAGGATTAAGAGAGTAAGTAAATAACCGTAGTAACATAACTATAATAACCGCAGATCCTCCTTTCCGGGATTCTCGATGGCTTCGACCGCTTTTTGGATTAAAACAAAGATAAGATAGTAACAACTTAGATTTAGGACTCCTTTCGTTTAGATTTAATGTAACTGGAAGCGAACGCCGAAGCCTTTCACTTCAAATCATTAAAGTAACTGAAATCGAAATTTGGAATCTGTTACAGACTCTTTCTTCTTCTTTTTTTTCTCAGACGAGCGAAATCTTGAAAAGCATTTTGGCAACGGTGGTGTCATTGGGAATTTAACGGCACACCGAGCCAGAATATGAAACTGTAATAGGCAATATAGGCGGGGGTATTTTTATTGTCAAGCTTTTTTTTGACATACAAGTATTGTGTAAATATACAATTACAGGTATTCAGACGGCCTGTTTCGTATTGGATGGAATGCTCTCCCTGGGACAGCATATTATGTACTATTCCGTTACCTTAACTTTACATTACGACCTGTTGGCACCTTCTTGACGCGCCTGCCTGTCGAATCTTCTTAATTTTCCCCTGGTAAAACCGTCAAAAACCCCTTCATTTTAGCGGTCTCGGCCAAACAAATTGTTGAATTGAGGACCTTTTATCTATATATTAGCCCGCTTTTT
>JAGQUY010000416.1 GCA_020438245.1 Bacteroidota bacterium | reverse complement strand
TATCCGCAGATCTGGATACATGCGTTGAGCGCTCCGGAGATTTCCTACGTGGCCAAGGTGTCTTCCATTTCTGTCGAAGAAACCTTGAGGCGCATGAAGGCAGCAGGACTTGATTCCGTTCCCGGTGCCGGCGCGGAAATCCTCGTCGATCGGGTTCGGCAGGAAATTTCTCGCGGTAAGTGTGACACAGAGACCTGGCTGGACTTGCACCGTACCTGTCACAAAGTCGGGCTGACCACAACCGCCACGATGATGTATGGTCATGTTGAGACGCTGGAGGATCGTATCGAACACATGATCAAGATTCGAGACGTGCAGGATGAGAGCATGGCCAAATATGGCATCGGGTTTACCGCGTTCATCCCATGGAATTTTCAGCCCGATAATGTGCCGCTCGGACAAAAGAAGAACATTCGCCTGACGACCACGACCGAATATCTGCAAACACTGGCTATCAGCAGACTGATGTTGGACAACATTGATAATTTTCAGGTGTCCTGGGTTACCCAGGGACAGGATGTCGCACAAATGGGGTTGGCATACGGGGCCAACGACTTCGGAAGCCTGATGATCGAAGAAAACGTGGTCAGTCAGAACGGAACGTCGTTTGACGTTACCATCAAGGATATCGAAAAGATGATCACCGACGCCGGCTATACAGCCAAGCGCCGGAACAATCACTACCAAGTGATCAACTAATCCCGCCTTATTTTTTCACCGCTTCCCAGATTTTGACATTGTCCACCCGGAGACGGCTTCCCCGGTTGCACCAGAATCCGATGCCCCCTTTTTCATATAACTCGTGATCCATTCCGATGAGAAACTCGCCGTTCATATACACGTCAAATTTCGAGTCATAGCTTACGATTCGGATCTTGTTCTTGCTTTCACCGCGTTTGATCAAGGGGGACGACTGGGTGGGTATAATCGTGAACACCGTTCCGTTTCGGAGAAGATCGTATGAGAATTTTCCGTCGGCCTTCAGAAAAAACGCGTAATTGTTGGCAGAAACATACTCCGAATTCGCTTTGACAACGATGCTCATGCGATTGGTCTGGCTTGTTTCCTTCTTAAGGAACTCCACTTCACATTCAAACACGAAATTATCGAGTTTAGTGAAGGGCTCGGGGTAATAACAATAGGAATGCGTATCATCGTCCTTGGTCGCGTCCATATTCAGCGCGCCCCCTTCGTACGAGGGTCCATCGTTATTGGTCACCGTCAGGTATTGCTTGCTTTTCATGTCATCGTCCAACAGCAAATCGCCGGTTGTTATATTGGGCAACAACGGTGTGGAGGAGATAATTGGTTCCTTTTCCGGGATAGGCTCCGGTGATACGATATCATCCTTGTCGACCGAGTTTCCGGACTCGACAAGACTGCGAACCTTTACGACAGATCTTCCAGCTTCGGCTTGTTGTACTTCCAGCAGTCCAACCCGTGCAAACGATTCAAACAGAATTTCCCCTTTTTCGCCCTTGAGGACGGTTTTTCTGGCGGCGAAGATTCGATCCCCGGGTTTCAGACCGTGCGTTTTACCCAGGTTGATGACGAAGACGGGGCCTGATTTTCCAAGTACTTTACCCAGCAGCGGGTACTTATTGATTACTTGGGTCGCACAGAATCGCCCGTTTGAACTCGCCGAGTACCCTTCATCGGATTCTTCGTGGTTCAATTCAATTTGTCCTGTGGTAACATCGACAACGGAAACGGACATTCCGACGTCGCCGCCCTTCTTAAACAAGCGGGAGGTGACCAGCTTGTCCGCTCCCAGTAGTTTTCCTACATTGGCCAGCTTTTGCTGGTCTGAGAGATCGCTGAGTTGAAAGTTTTGTTCCTTCGCGACCTGTTCGATTCGCATGCGGTCAATGATCTGGTATTTTCCGGACTGAATGAGGTATGTCAGGAAACTGCTTTCCGCTTTTTCCCGATCCGCCTGGGGCACGCCGCTTCCCACTTCGGTTGGGAAAATAGCAAAAGCGGTCTGCGTCCAAACGGTATTGGTCAGCAGGAGAAGGTAAAAGACGAGTAGTTTAATCATAGTGCAACTCCATCAGTATGATTTTCGCAGTTCTGCACCGCGGTAAAAGAACTGTAATATCTGCCGGTATGAGTATCCCTGCCGGGCCATGGTCCTCGCGCTGTATTGACACATGCCCACGCCGTGGCCGAATCCTCCGCCCTTGCAGACAGCCGTCTCAATGGTTCCGTCCGGGAAACGGGTAAGGTCGATACGAAAAAGAGAACTGTAGAGAATATACTTGTCACCTCGAAGAACCCGTCTGGCCTGTTCGCCGGTCATGGTAAACTCATCTTTGGTAAATCCTATCTTGAAAGTCTTTACGCGAAGACTTGAGTCTCTTTCGAGCACGGCCAG
>JAGQUY010000415.1 GCA_020438245.1 Bacteroidota bacterium | reverse complement strand
TTGGCCGCATCGGAAGACTTCCTGGCCCAATCAAGGATCTCCTTGAGGAAATCATAGGTTTTTTGGGACTGGTCGACACTTGCCTGCATGCTGCTGGAAATATGGTTGGCGGACTGAATCAGATCATTCATGACGCTTTGTATTTTCTGACTCATGTTTTGGATTTCCTTGATGGATCGACCGACATTGTCGGACAGATCACGAACTTCGTTGGCAACCACCTTGAACCGATTGCCAAATTCACCGGCCGAGCTTGCCTCTATAGCTGCATTGAGTGCAATCAAGTTGGTCTCATCAGCTATGTTATGAATGAGACCCAAAACTCGGTTGATTTCCTGCATTTGCTCGTTGAGCGATGCAATGGTTTTCAGGCTGTCCCGATTCTGACCATCAAGGTTGCGAATAGCCAGGGCGGTCTTTTGCATATATTGCAGTCCCTTTTCCGAATGACGTTCCGTGTCTTCGGCATATCCAACCACTCGGGAAGCGAGATCTGAAATCTGGGTAGATGAATTTACCAGTTCCTCGAGGGTGGAAGACGTTTCTGTAACGGCGGAGGACTGACGAACCAGTGATTTATTCTGCTCAGAAGACAAATCGCTGATCTTGTGCGTTGTTGAATACATCTCCAGGCCGTTTCGCTGCAGATAAACGATCTTATCCTTGATACTTTGCACGGAAGAATAGAGTCCAAGCGCCAATTCTCCAAAGTGGTTGGGTGAAAAGACCAAGGCTGGCAGGTCGAATCGTCCCGAGAGGAGCTGCTGAATGGTTGTTACGAGATCTTTGTGGCCTTTGTGAACGACTGCGACACTGATTGCTACCAGAATGAGACTGGTTGTTGAAACGCCCAGGAAATACGCGACGTACGGTTTCGGCGCCGAAAGTCCAAAGGCGGAAAACAGAATGGAAAGCCAAACGAGAAGTCCTGTAAGAAACAGCACGCTAAAAGGCTTAACGGCTTTGATAACCCGAATAGAGCCGCGCAAGTCTCGGAGACGGTTCAACGGTGTTCTCAAGGCAAACAGAAGAAAAATTTGTTGGAGAACCTGCAATATAGCCATCGCGAAAAAAAGGGCCGATGTTCGCATGAGGCCTTCGTCACTGAATCCATTGTATAGGGTCATTGTGCACAAGTAAGCGCTCAATACGGTGGAATCCCATAGAGTCAGTCGGTGGGGAAGTTCACACAACAGAGAAAGCGTCTCGCCAACCTTGGACGCAGGCATTTCCTGATTTCTCCAGGCTTTTTCAACTCCATCGTCAATTGCAGATGCGAATTTTCTGTTCAAAAGGACACCACTGGCAATAACGGCGGACAACAGCACCATCAATCCTGCAAGGGTGGATGGACGATCAGCGGTCGCGTGGAAAGTTTGGAGAATCGCTGCAGCTAATACGGGACCTACTACATACAACAGACGCCCGGCCATCACCAATTGGCGAACTGCGCGGTCGGCGTTTCGATTGAAATAGAATTCAAGGATTGACATGAGACTCCAACTCTTGGTTGGAAATGTAAGCTAAATCAGCGGCGAAGCGCAACAAAAAACCCGACTCCATGGAATCGGGTTGATATCATGAGGTTGTCAGATTGGCTAGCCGAATCTTTGGACATGTTTGAAAAGACTCCTCAGTATCTCGTAACCCTTTTCGCTCATACTACTTGGAAGACTCCAGTAATGTCGATCGTCAAGGCGGCCGTACCCATATCCGCAGGAAGCCAGTTTGAATTTAGCTTCGTTGATCTTTCTTGGATCTGCTTCCGTGATCACGAATATACAGCGCTTTTCAAAAGAGAGGCTCTTCATGGGTCCCTTTCTATAACTTGGTGCTCATAATGATCAGGTAGAAGGCGACGAGCAAAATTGCGAACATTCCAATCGGAACAACTATGCCCAAGACACCGGCCAGAAGCACGGGTTTGAGAAATAGAAGTATGACAACCGCAACGATGAAGGTCAGCAACCCAAAACCGAACCAGCGCAACAGGTTTCTCGTCCTCGTGGACATCGTTTCCTCCTCTTCAGTCTCCGACCAGGCTATTGAACTATTCATGACTAAGTCCATTGTTTATTGCTGCCAATATTTAATAGCATAAAGCGTACCATGGATGTATCTTATTGTTAATATGGAGCTTCTTATAAACTTATCATCGTTGATTCTGCATCATTGTGAACCAAAAAAATAAGCAAATGTATCAAAATGAGTCA
>JAGQUY010000414.1 GCA_020438245.1 Bacteroidota bacterium | reverse complement strand
GTGCGGGACTGGATGCGAAGTTTCACGGCGATAAGTATAAAAAAGAAGACGGTGTCGGCTGTGAATCCTGCCACGGGGCGGGCGGCGACTATTGGACGAAAGAAGTCATGCAGGCCGTGACCGATGGCACAACAGATGGTGCTTCGGTGGGTCTGATCAAGCCGGACGAAAAAGTCTGCAAAACATGCCATAACGAAGAATCACCGACCGCCAAAGAGTTCAATTTTGCGGAGATGTACCCCAAAATTGCCCATGAGCGGCCCAAGGATGGCAAGTAAGTTCTGGCTCCATATTTGATGTGTTCCGGCGTTTGGGCAGTGAACCTGCCCAAACGCTTTTTTTTTGCCAAGTATTCAAACCTGACCAAGATCAGTTTTTAATCTGACGGATGTCTTTCCGGGTTAGCAGCACATTATCTATTATTAACCAAAAGAGGGACTGGGTTTATCGTACATGAATAAAATGATTAAGATTGTAGTGGCCGCCATGGTCATGCTGACCGGTGTCGGATATCTTGCGGCTCAAACCAACGATGAATGCCTGGAGTGTCACGGCGATAATTCCCTTACCACCATGCGGGGCAACAAGGAAGTGTCTTTGTATGTGAACGATGCCCATCGACTGGCCTCAGTGCATAAGAAGGTAAATTGCACGGGGTGTCACTCCGGATTTGACCCCTACGAAGTCCCTCACAAGGACCCGATGACCCCTGTCAACTGCTTGTCCTGTCACAGCAAGGCATTATTGAAGCATGAGTTTCACTTCAACATGGTCAAGGCCAACGGCATGTGGGGCACGCCGGATGTCAATTGCAAAGGATGTCATGGAACGCATGCAGTAGAGCATCCAAATGGAGAAGGGGGTAAGTTCTCGCGGCCAAAAGTCGTGGATGCTTGCGGACGCTGCCACGGTGATGTCAAAGATAATTTTATTCATTCGGCGCACGCCAAAGCGGTTGCTGAAGGTGATCCGAACGCACCCACGTGCTTGCAGTGTCATAATAGCAACATCACCCGTGTGACCGCAGGCCTGGATTCATTGCAGCTCAAGCTGAAGCAGGAAAAAGTTTGTATTTCGTGCCATCTTGAGAAAGAAGATGTATCCGGCAAGACCGTCCGGGGCAAGAAATTTATCGAGGCGTTTGATCAAAGTGTTCACGGGGCGGCTTTGAGAAACGGAAATGTCAAGGCGGCCAACTGCGTGGATTGCCACGGCAGTCATGAAATGAACAAATCCATCGTCGAAAGTTCGCGCGTCAACAAGCTGCATATTCAGGAAGTTTGCAAGAAGTGTCACGCGGGAATTGAGGAACAGTATAACCAGAGTATTCACGCGGAAGCGGTTCAAAAAGGCAACAAGGATGCGCCGGTTTGCACAGATTGCCACGGCGCGCACGATATTTTGAAGCACACCGATCCCAGATCACCCGTTGCGGCAAAGAACGTCTCTCAGGTGGTGTGCGGCGAGTGCCACGGGTCTCTTAAAATGAACGCCAAGTATGATCTGCCTTCTGATCGCTTCAAGACGTTCTCGGACAGTTACCATGGCTTGTCGGTTCGCGGAGGTTCTGTTGAGGTGGTGAATTGTGCCAGTTGTCACGGTGCACACGAAATCAAGAAGGCCTCCGATTCTACCTCTTCCGTAAGCAAGTCGCATCTGGTGGAAACTTGTGGGAAATGTCATCCGGGAGCCAGTACGCGGTTTACCATCGGATCGGTACACAGTAGCACGTCCTCCGTTCAACAGGATCCGTGGTTGTATTGGGTGGCGACGTTGTATATTTGGCTCATCGTGGTCGTGGTCGGATTTATGTTCATCCATAATCTGCTCGATTTGATCAAAAAGATCAGGCATAAACTGCTTATCCAACAGGGGCTTGCCATTGAGCCGCACTATGAACATGTCATGTATGAGCGAATGACATTGAACGAACGAATCCAGCACGGTACCATGGCATTGTCGTTCATCTGCCTCGTTTTGACCGGCTTCATGCTCCGATTCCCGGAGGCGTGGTGGGTAGAGGCCATTAGGGGTCTCTATTCGCACGCATTCGACTATAGGAGTTGGATTCATCGCATTGCGGGCATCGTTATGGTCTGTGCAAGCGTGTACCATGTCTATTATGTAATTTTCACGAAACGAGGCCGTCAGTTGATTCGCGATCTGATGATCAAGCCGGACGATGTGGCGGTGCTGTTCAGGACCATCCGATACTATGTCGGATTGGCCGATGAAAAACCAAAGGTGGGTCGATTCAGTTATGTGGAGAAAGCTGAATATTGGGCACTCATTTGGGGAACTATCGTTATGGCAATTACAGGGGTCATTCTTTGGTTTGAAACGGCCTCCATGGGGTTACTGTCAAAACTTGGCTGGGACATCGCACGAACAATTCACTACTACGAAGCCATCCTGGCGACGCTCGCCATCGTAGTATGGCATTTCTATTTTGTGATCTTTAATCCCGAGGTGTACCCGATGAGCCTTGCATGGTTGACGGGTAAAGTTTCCGAACAGGAAATGGCGGAAGAGCATCCTCTTGAATTGGAATCGATACGGCGCGCCGAACTCAAGGCAGGCGAGGAAAAAACCGATGAAACGGACAAAACAACTTAATACTTTTCTTTGGTGCGTCTTATTCTTATCCGGTTCGATACCGGTACTGGCACAGGAAAACAGTGACTGCTTCGATTGCCACGATGACATAACGCTGGAGGCCCAGCGAAACGGCCGCACGGTTTCTCTCAACGTCAGCCCCAAACGGTTTGCCGCAGCCGCCCATCGGAATGTTAAGTGCGTTGGTTGTCACGCCGAATTGGCCGGACAGGAACTGCCCCACGAGGAATTTCAATCCAAGGCTCAATGCAAATCCTGCCACGAGGCC
>JAGQUY010000413.1 GCA_020438245.1 Bacteroidota bacterium | reverse complement strand
GGCCGGGCTATGCGGCAATTCCTTTTCTATGGCGTAACGAGCATTTTTAATGTCGGTGCAGAGGGCGGCGGTATGGAAGACATCCTCCTGTTCCAGGAAGAGGACAGGGTCACGTGGCCGCACCTCTACGCCACGGGCGGCCTGATCACAATTCCCGGCAGTCATCCGATTGCAACCATCCTGAGGCCGCCAAACGACCAACCGGATTCGACCTACGATTGGGGGCATCACGGCGTCTGGGTCGTACGGACTGCGGAAGACATCCGACGGGTTGTCAAAAGCCTGGCCTCAGACGGAATGAACGGAATTAAAATCGTCGTCGAATCGGGGCCGTCGGTGTACGGCGACTACCATCCGCAGATGTCTCCGGAATTGATCGAGGCCGCGGTCAATGAAGCGAACCGGCAGGGGATTCGCGTATTCGCACATGCGACCTCGCTCGATGAACTGCAGGAGGCCGCGGCTCATCATGTTCACGGTATCATGCATCTTGTGTGCGATCCCGAACCGCCGGGGACCGCGCTTCTCAAAACCATGGCCGCGCAAAACATGTACTATGTCCCGACGTTGTCTTTGTATATCTGGACCGGCACCTGGGGCGATCCGTCGCAAGTCCTGACGGACCCGTTTCTGAAACGAGGCGTGGAGGCACGAGTGATCAACAGCCTGGTCCACTCTGCGCCGGCTCCCACGTCTCCTCCGTCGGAGAAAGACCGGCAGTGGCGTCGCGGTGTACTTCGGGCCTTGAAATCGGCCCACGACGCGGGTGTGACCATTGTGGGCGGCTCCGATACGGGCAACCCGTTCGTTTTTCCCGGCTACAGCATGCACGAAGAGTTACAACTGATGGTGGAAGCCGGACTGACTCCGATGGAAGCCCTCGTCGCCTCAACGCGCCGGGCCGCCGAGATGATTGGAAAAGAAAATATCTTTGGCACGGTGGAACCCGGCAAGCGGGCGGATTTGGTGATTCTAAGGAACGATCCTCTGGTCGATATCCGCAACACGCGGACGCTCGACGTCGTCATTCGAGCCGGCGAGATCGTCGACCTGGGTTTGCTGCTCACGGACGAGTGACATACAGGAGCATGTCCAACAAGGCCTCCATTTGAAAAACAACTCTTTCCGATTTTCACGTTTCGCCGATTCGGATAATTTGTATGGTTGATAACAGTCAAACGTTATAAATTGGGATACTTCTCACATACCTGCGAAGGAAACAACATAAGGAGGCAACATGAGTACAACGTCGGGTCTTCTCAGGATTCCCTTGTTGATTGCAGCGGCGGTGGTGGTTATCCGAATCGTGCTGGAGCAGCTTGGCATGCCGCGCGCGGTTGTGGATATTTTCGGTGTGACGTGGTTGTTGGTGCTGGTTCCTGCCTATTTTGGGTTTCGCATTGGCGGAACCACGGAGCCTTCCCCCTTCAAACCATTTTTCAAATTGACTGTTTCGTTCGTCGCTCTTGTTCGCCTGATGATCATTCCGACGTACTGGCTCGCCTATGCGCTCAACTGGCAATCCTACAGATTCTTGACCGAATTCGGCGGAAATGTCGGAGAAGGCGTCGGTCCTTTGGCTGGATACTTGCTCATCCCGATTAGGAATTTCTTTATATGGTTGGTCTTGGGCTCCGTCGCCGGCGGCCTTGCGGGTTCGATCGTTTTAGCCATCCGACGCAAGCTCAAGCAAAACTGACTCCGGGTTCGCCTGGTGTAAGGTTCACCACTAGCTGGCGGTTGAATCCGCAACGGTGCTTTCACTCGAAGCGCTCTCGATCACGGTTTTCAGTTTGTTCAAACCCTTTTCCAGATCCGGGCCTATCATCCCATCGAGCAGGGGCTTAAACAGGAGACTGGCTTCTCCAAAGCTTCTCCAAGTTACCCTTGTACCGCCCTCAACCTCGCTGAATGAAATTCCTCCCTTCGACTTCATCGACCCGTTCTGGAATTCCAGATCGTATTGGATTCCGGTTGCATCGGATGCCGTCATGGTCATTTTGCCGTCGCCGGATTTGTCCTTCCAGATGCTTACGGAGCCGACCCCCTCGGCCGGGCCGTCGTAGGTGAACTCCATGTTGGGGTACGTTTCCTTGTTCCAGGCTGTCCATTCCTGCCATCGTTGAAAATTGTTTACCAGGGGATAAATCTTTGTCGCTTCCGACTGAATCACGATAGACCGCTCAACACGGAACTTCGACGGAACAAAAAATGCAATGATCAACAGGAGGGCAAGAGCTCCAATCCCAATGAGTATTTTTTTCATAATCTTTTTCTCCTTAAGGGTAAATCCGTATTCTCCTGAATCTAGGACGCAGCATCTTTCGAGGCAATGGATATTCTCAGGATAGAAGATTCTTTGAAAATAGAGGAGAGCTGACTACCTTGGTCTGTCAACTAACGGTAATCACGACCATGTGTGGACGATATACAATAACAAAATCGTTGTTGGAGATTCAGGAACGGTTCGAAATCCCCCCGGACAATCTTGATTTTGATCCCGAAGAATTTCAGCCGATGTACAATGTGTCGCCGACGGACAAAGTTCCCTGTGTGATTGTTGCCGGGCAGGAAAAACGGTTGGCCCTTTTGCGATGGGGGTTGATTCCCTTTTGGGCGAAGGAGGCCAGAATCGGCGCCAGCATGATCAATGCCCGAGACGACTCCTTGGAATCAAAACCTGCATTCAAGGATCTCGTGAAATCAAATCGGTGTCTTGTCGTGGCCGACAGTTTTTATGAATTCAAAGCGTTTGGAAAAACGAAAAGACCGGTTCGATTCATGTTGAAAGAGGGAGAGTTGTTCGTGTTTGCGGGTCTTCACACTTCCTGGAACGACAAGGCAAAAAAGGAAAAGGTAAAGAGCTGCACAATCCTCACCACCGAACCGAATGAGGTGGTTTCACCCGTTCATAATCGTATGCCGGTGATGCTGACCAGGGAAGGAGAAGCCAAGTGGCTGGATCCTCAAGTAACTTCCTTTGAGGATATCAAAGAACTGCTGAAACCTCTGGATGACAGCATGATGAAATCGTACTATGCCAATCCGGCGGTAAACAACGTCAAGAATAAGGGCTCCTTTGTTGCAGAGCCGTTCGACTACTCCGATCTGTTTGAAGGATAGCCTAGTTTCTCTTGAATAGGTAAGCGCCTTCCTTCAGTACGCTGGCCGGTTCGCCGGTGTTCAATGCGAACTTCATTCCGCTCCAGATGGCCGCCCCGCCGAAGTCTCCTCGTTTGTTGATGGCGTAAAACTTCACATCAAATTTCGGCTTCTTGTCGTCGTTCAGGAGACGTGCTTCCTTTGTATGATCCACAATGCGTTGGCAAGCCAGGAGGCATGCTTGTTCCGGAGATTTACCCTGACGCATGTATTCCACAATCATCACGCTGCTGCAATTGAGCAGGTTGGCTTCGCCGCGACCCGTGGAGCCTGCGGCTCCCACTGCGTTGTCGACAAACAGACCGGCGCCGAGTATAGGTGAATCGCCGACGCGCCCGGGTATTTTGAAAAACAGGCCGCTCGTCGTCGTGACGCCCGAAAGGTTTCCGTCTTTGTCGAGGCCGTTGCAGTTAATGGTTCCGTACGTTCTCGCGTAGCCCCGTAGCAAGTCGCCGATATCCTTGTCCTCCATCGTGTGGGGCGGCAGCCAGTCGTCCTCCTTGGAGAGATTTTCTTTCCACTTCAACCACTCGTTACGTGAACGATCCGTGAGAAGGTTCATCTCTTCAAATCCGTGCATCCGGGCGAACTTCAATGCCCCTTGTCCGACCAACAAAACATGATCGGTTCGTTCCATGATAACCTTGGCAACCTTGCTGGGATTCTTGATGTTCTGCAGGGACGCAACTCCCGCGCCGCGGCAGGTGGGTCCGTGCATGACGCACGAATCCAATTCGACGACGCCGTCTTCGTTGGGCAGGCCGCCCAGACCAACCGTGATGTCCTCGGGATCGTCTTCAACGATGTTGACGCCGGCAATACAGGCATCCAGTGCATCGGAGCCGCTCTGGATAAGTTCCATCGCTCTCGCGGTCGCAGCCAGTCCGTTTGCGCTCGATATAACAACCGGACGATACTTGGGATTCGGATCGTGCAGCTGCCCCAGGACTTGCTGGGGTTGTGTTATAAGGGCAGCGCCGGCCGCCGCCGATTTCTTCAGAAAGTCACGTCGTTCCATAGTACCTCACTTGGGCTTGGTCCATTGAATGGTGATTTTACTTTCTTCCACGTTGGCTTCAACAAATGGCCTGAATTCGGAAAACGGAGTCCGGGAAAGATCACACGGGTATTTCCCCGATGTTCCCATGGCAAACTGCAGCACGTCTTTGTACCATCGGAGATAGTCTTTCTCGGTTTCCCCCTCCTTGTTACGGCCGAGGCGGTAAAAAACCTGATAGTCATAATCCGTCAATCGTACATACCCGAGTGAATCGGTCTGCTGATACAAACAGGGGAAAAGGGATTTCTTGACGTACGCTTTCTGACGGCGGTTCAATTCTTCGGTATTGAAGGAAATAATGACATATCTTACCGGATACCGCAATTCTTTTTTCAGGGACATCTTCCAGTCTCTGATCGCATCAGAAAGCAGCTCCTTGAGATGAACTTTAAGACTTGCCAGGCTTTCTTCGGGAGTGCCGAGATGGTCGAGGGTTCTGAAGGCGTACCCGAATACCACGTCCCATTGCCGGTGAAGACTCCTGAAGTAAAGACGCATATCCAGTCCGCCATAATTTCCTCCCACCCCATTGTCTCCGTCGATGCGAAGTTCGATTCTGAATAGGCGGTCACTGTCGGGTTCGAAGAGACGAATGGCATGTTTCTTCCAGTTCTTGTAGTCCGACGCTTTCCATGATGTGAACATTTGCCGACCATGAAGAATTCCGTCAAATATAATCGCCACGCTGTCATTGAGTACCTTCAGGACTGAAGGGTCGATGTTAAGGTCCTTTGGACGACTGAGACCGACGGTGGCGTTGCTCAGGTTTACGTCCCAAGATGCCTCGTTGGAGAATGCACCGTGGACGGCCACACTAAATTTCGCGTCGGGTAAGCCGTCCCAAACAAGTTGAGCCTTTAGCGGAAGGGTCCAGAGAGACAGGCTGGAAATGGTCGCAAATAATTGTATTTTATACAGTAATCTCACGGGCGGAAAGTGTCTTGGATTTTAAAGATGGGCATTAAACCGAACCCTATCGAAGGTAGTCTAAAGAGATAGAAAAACAAACAACTTTTGAAACACTATACCAAGGAGTTAACTATGAAGATCACCATTTGGTTTGCCGGATTGGCACTCATGCTTGCCGGATTTGGCCGGGCGTATGCCCAGGAAGGAAATGTTTGGTTCAGTGACGGTTCGGAAGATGACCAGATCATGGCGTTCAACGAAGGGCCCATGGATGAGGAATTCGAAGTCGTCATCGAATCCGACGACGACATGGACATGATGATGCCCGATCTTCCGATGGGACAAATGCCGGATGAACTGAAATTGACCCCGGAGCAAAAAGACAAAATCGAAGCCATTCATACGTCTGCCAAGAAAACTGCCATTCCACTGAAGGCCGATCTTGATTTGAAACGAATTGAACTCAGAGAATTGATGCGGGTTGACAATCCGGACAAGGCAAAAATTACGGCCAAAGTCAGGGAAATGGAAAGTCTGCACACTCAGTTGAAGCTGAATCGAATCAACACGCAGCTGGACGTCCGTACCGTGCTAACCAAGGAACAGCGTGAAAAGATGAAAGAAATGAGGTTTAACGGAAAACGTCACATTCGAAAATTCATTCATGGTCCGGAATACGGTCCTGGGATGATGGACGATGACGACGCCGGTCAGGGCCGCAAGTTCAGGTGGAAAGAAAAGGGAAACTAAATTCCAAAAACCAGATTTTTCAACGAAGCCGGATCCTCTTGGATCCGGTTTTTTTTTGACTTCTCCGCGGCTTTTTGAGTAGTATTTTTTTCATTCTTTGTTATATTTACCGCGTTCAAGAATGGGGTGTAAAAATGGTAACTGAAGAGCAGCGGATTCTGAGAACCTCTGATATGGCATCGGGTTTGGCCGGTTCAGAAATTCTGAAGATTGCAGCCGAGATTCGGAGCATGACAGCAGAGGGACGTAAAATATGCAATTTGACGGTGGGGGACTTCAGTCCTACGGAGTTTCGAATTCCCCAGGTTCTCGAAGAGGCAATTGCCCGCCAATACAAAAACGGCCAAACGAATTATCCTCCGTCTGACGGGGTTCCGGAATTGCGAAAAGCGGTTCAGGCATGTTATAAGAAGTGGTTCGATTTGGACTATGCAGAAAAATCGGTGCTTGTTGCGGGGGGTGCCCGGC